>SKGJ01000415.1 GCA_007117525.1 Alkalimonas sp. | reverse complement strand
TGCAGCAACAAGGTGCTGTTTTTAAACAGCGGCAGTCGGTCTCGGGGTAAGCCAAAAGCCAGTGGATGGCTACGATCCAGCTCGGCTTCAAAAATGGCGCCGGCAATCCGCTGCCGCCCTGCCAGTACCTCTTGATCGGCATAACGCAGGTTTTGGTGGGAAATCATCCGGTTCATCTCCGCCGGGTGCCACAATTGCGCTTGCAGCAGCTCATGCTGCACCAACCAGCTCAGGGCTCGTTTTTGTCCCCAAAGGATGCCGCCGGCATTTAGCCAACGTCGTAATGGCTCCAGCTCGGCGCTGTTCCAGCTTTGGTAATTGCCATCGGGCAAAATAATATGGCTGTAGCGGCTTAAATCCATGCGACTGAAACGATCAGGCTCTACCATGCTGGGCGAAATGCCCGCCAGCCGCTCCAGGTTGTACCACAGCTCACCGACCTCGGTGGAGTTCATGCCAGGCCCGGCCAGCAGCAGCACTTGCGGCAAGGTCACCGGCACAAAGCGGAAGCTGCCCAGGTCACTGCCCTGCGGCGTTAAACCCGTTTGCACCGCATAAAGCGGCAACGACAACCGTTGCTGCGCCGCCAGCAAGCGGCTAAACCAATCGGACTGCTGCTGCAAGCCGGCCGGGATCAACACCGAGCCGGCGACAAAAGGCTGGGGTCCATCAGGGGTCACGGCGGTAAAATCAGCTTGAGCGACTTTGGCGACGACCCCATCGGCCAGCAACGCTTGCAGCAACAAAGGCGCATTCTGATCCTGCCAGTCAAAAGCATAGGCGTAGGCACCTGACTCAGGTGCAGCAACCGACTGAGCAACCTCCTGCCAGTTGTCATTGCTCAGAACCCGGGATGGGTCCCGCTGCACCGGTCGAAACTCAATGTTGTAGGCGTAAGGCAAGGTCCAGCTGGACACATCGTAAAAGGTGTTGTCCGGGAAATTCTTCCGGGTGCTGAATGCACCTTTCAGCAGGCGATACTGTGGCTGCTGGAAGGGCACAAAGTAGCTTTCCCCGGCCCGGTAACTGTACTGCCCATCCTGCCAGTCGCGCACCAGCGGGTAGACCTCAATCTGGTGCTGGCGTAACAACCGCAGCAATGCCTGCAACCGGGTTTTATCCTGTCCTTCGGTCAGCATGTAGCCACGGTAATTTTCCTGCCGGGCTTCGGTTTGCCCCAGACGGAAGAAGTCCAGCTGATAGCGCTGCAGTTCGCGGCGGTATTCCACCGAGCCCCGGATGGTCGACAGCGAGGTCAGCAACTGATTGCGAATGGTACGCTCAAAGGTCAAAACGCCGTGAATGGACTCCTGCGCATGGCCCCGGCTGCTGGCTTGCTCAAACAGAATGCCAACGCCACCGGTCACATCCGGGTAGGTCGAGCCTTTGCCAATGTAAAAGTCATCGAAGCTTTCTTCGGTGTAGTACAACTCTTTCGCCTGATCCAGACTGGCGGCATGAAACTCCGCCAGGATCCGGGTCAGTTCGAAATTGCGCTCTGGCGTCAGTGGGTAATTGCGGCTTGGGATCCCAGGCTGAAAAAAGTAGGTGCTGTTGGTGCCCATTTCGTGAAAATCACCCAGCACCTGGGGCAACCAGCGATGGTACTCGGCTATCCGGGCCTGACTTTCCGGATGCTGCAGCAGCAACCAGTCCCGGTTTAGATCGAACCAATAATGATTGGGTCGACCATTGGGCCAGGGCTCAACATGCTCACGATGCTGCGGATCCGCCACCGGCGTTTTGCCACGGTGCATATTGACCCAATGCGAAAAGCGATCGTGGCCATCCGGGTTCAGGCTGGGCTGAATAATGATCACCGCTTCGTCCAGCCACTGTTGCACCTCGGTGCTCTGGCTGGCGGTCAGGTAGTAAGCCAGAGCCACAGCGGCGTGGGCGGCACTGGGCTCGTTGCCATGCACACCGTAGCCCAACCAAACAATGACGGGCGCATCATCCGACAGAGCCTGTCCCAGGCTCTGCGCCTGGTTCTGCTGGCGAATTTGCTCCAGCCGGCTCAGGTTGGCTTCGGATGAGACGATCAGTTGCAGCAAAGGACGCCGCTGATGGCTGTAGCCAATCACCTGCAACTCAGCCAGCGCAGAATGCGCTGCCAGGCGCTCAAAGTACTGCTGTATCTGGTCATGACGCCAATGCCACTCGCCCATGGCGTACCCGGATGTTTGGGCCGGGGTTGGCACCTCAGGATCAAGCGCACTCTCTGGCCAGATGGCTTGCAGGTGAAAGCTGCACAGCAGCAGCGTCAGTAACAGGTATTTCATGCAGTTGTCTCCGGATTTGGAAATCCGTATCGTGAGGATACTTGGTATAAGTGTCCAATAAAGGCCGCCCAAACTCAAGCCGGGCTGGAAACCCTTCGTCAGGAAGAGTATCATAGGCTATAACCTAGTAATTTAGTCAGGTACTACCGATGATCGCAATTTCTGAAAGTGCACAGAGTCACTTTGTTAAGCTGTTGGAGAAGCAGCCCGAAGGCACCCATATCCGGGTCTTTGTCGTCAACCCAGGCACGGCCAGCGCGGAGTGTGGCGTTTCTTACTGTCCGCCCGACTCGGTGGAGGCCACTGATATGCAGCTGCCTTTTACTGGTTTTTCTGCCGTGGTCGATGCTGAGAGCCAGCCCTTTTTAGTGGATGCTGAAATTGACTTTGTCACCGACCAGATGGGCTCACAGCTAACGTTAAAAGCGCCGAACGCCAAGGTACGCAAGGTCAGTGACGATGCTCCGCTGCGCGAACGGGTCCAATACATGATTGATGCCGAAATCAATCCGCAGCTCGCTAACCATGGCGGCAATGTTCGGGTGGTCGAGCTGAACACCGACGGCGTTGTGGTGCTGCAATTCGGTGGTGGTTGCAACGGCTGTGCTCAGGTTGATCTAACGCTGAAAGAAGGCATCGAAAAAGAACTGCTGAATCGTTTTGCCGGCGAGTTAACCGGCGTGAAAGACGTGACCGAACATCAGCGTGGTGAGCACTCTTACTACTAAAATGCCCGGTCGGCCCAAATCAGAACAAGGAGGCCCTGTGAAATCAATGCTACTCAGTCTGTTGCTGTTGCTCTGGCTGCTTTGCTCGCCAGCCCAGGCCGCAGTGATCCTGATTTACCATCACATTGCCGAAGACACGCCCAGAGTCAGCAGCACCACCGAAGCCGAACTGCGTGAGCACCTCGACCACTTGAAGGAACACAACTTTAAGGTAATGCCTCTCGATGTCTTGCTGCAACAGCTGAAAAATGGTGAGCCGGTGCCGTACAATGCGGTTGCCATTACCTTTGATGATGGCTACGCCAACAATTACACCGCCGCCCACCCTATTTTGATGGAGTATGGCCTGCCCTACACCATTTTTATCAGTCCGGGCGACATCGACAACCGCACCGGACCGGTGATGAGCTGGGATCAGATCCGTCGTATGAGTGAGGATGGCGTGCTGGTTGCCAACCATGCCATGTACCACGAGAAGATGGCGCAGCCGGAACCTGGTGAAAGCGAAGAGGCTTGGTTGCAGCGGATGCGTGCCACTATTTTAGATGCAGAGCGCCGCATCAAAGAGGAAACCGGCCAAAGTCATCGTCTGCTGGCCTACCCCTATGGGGAGTTCAGCCCCCGGTTGGAAGCTCTGGTCAAGGAGTTGGGCTTTATCGGTATTGGCCAACAATCCGGTGCCGTTGGCCCTACCACCAAGATGACCCGGGTGCCTCGATTCCCGGCTGCTGGCCGTTTTGCTGAAATGTCGGATCTGGCGCAAAAGCTACGCACCCTGCCTTTTACCATTGTGCAGCATCGCCAGGCCGATCCGATGGTAACCAGTGCGCAAAACCCACCGACGCTGTCGCTGCAACTGGAGGTTGAGGATTTCCGCCCTGCGCAGCTGCGCTGCTTTGCCGGTATGGAAGTGATTGAACCTGAGTGGCTGGAGGATGGCCATACCTTTGTTGCTCAGGCCAGCAAGCCGCTGCGTCAAGGCAGAGCGCGCTACAACTGCACAGCCCCATCCATCAGCAAGCGCGGTTACTTCTAT
>SKGJ01000387.1 GCA_007117525.1 Alkalimonas sp. | reverse complement strand
GTCTTTGCCCACGCCTTTGCTGATGACGGCAAAAGATGCGGTGAAGTGTCAGGCTTTTGCAAAAGCTGGCTGGTTTTACCTGGAAGTCGAAGCAGAGCTGGATCGGGAAAGCCAACAACAACTTGCTGCCTGGCTGGCAGCGCATTGCCCTAAAACGGAGTTACCATGAGTTTGCCGGTTGCGTTAACTGAAATCCTGGCTTGCCCCCTGTGCAAAGGCAAGCTGAAGTATGCTGCCAAGCAGCAGGAACTGATTTGCACTTTTGACAAACTGGCATTTCCGGTTCGGGATCAGGTGCCGGTGATGCTGGAGTCGGAAGCCCGTCCGTTATCTGCTGAGGAGCTCGAAGCATGGACTTCATCGTAGTTATTCCGGCGCGTTATGCCAGCAGTCGACTACCGGGCAAACCCTTGGCCGATATCGGTGGCTTGCCGATGGTGGAGCGGGTGCGCCGTCAGGCACAAGCCAGCGGTGCACAGCGGGTGGTGGTGGCGACCGATGATCAGCGGGTTGCCGATGCGGTGATTGCCTTTGGCGGTGAGGTTTGCCTAACCCGGCCAGATCACAGCTCTGGAACGGAACGCTTGGCCGAAGTGGTGCAGCAGTTGCAGCTGCCTGATCAGATGGTGGTGGTGAATGTGCAGGGCGATGAGCCTTTTATTCCACCGCAAATCATCAATCAGGTGGCCACCAATCTGGCCAGTCAGCAGCAAGCACAGATGGCAACACTGGCGGCGCCTATTGAGCACAGCGATGATTTAACCAACCCCAATGTGGTAAAAGTGGTGTCCGATCAACAGGATTACGCCTTGTATTTCAGTCGGGCGGCCGTTCCTTTTGACCGTGACCGTAAGTTCGGTCAACAACTGGCAGCGCATTATCGTCGACATCTGGGGATCTATGCCTATCGGGCTGGTTTTATCCAAACCTATCTGAACTGGCCAATGACGGTGTTGGAGCAGATTGAAGCGCTGGAGCAGCTGCGGGTACTTTGGTACGGTGAAAAAATTCACGTGGCCACGGCACTGCAAAGCCCACCGCATGGAGTGGATACGCCTGAGGACCTGGCTGCGGCGCGCCGTTATTGTCAACAGCAAGATGACTGAGTCCATTGCCTGTTTGCGTGAGCACTCGGATTGGCTAGCACTGCATAAAGCTGCGGGTGTCAGCTTTCACTCTGAGTCTGGTGCAGGTTTTGTGGTGCAAGCCGAGCGCCAGTTTGACTGCAAGCTTTACCCGGTACACCGGCTGGATAAAATGACCTCCGGTATCCTGTTGCTGGCCAAGTCATCGACAGCAGCAGCGGCTTTGGCAGAGCGCTTTGCCAGGCAGCGCATCGAAAAATACTACCTGGCACTTAGTGATCGTAAGCCCAGGCGCAAGCAAGGCTGGGTGAAAGGCGACATGACCAAAGCCCGGCGGGGTAGCTGGAAGTTGCTGCCAACGCATCAGCAACCGGCGGTTAGCTATGTCATCAGTCATGGTTTGGCAGAGCTGGGGCTACGGGCATTTTTAGTCAAACCCTGGACCGGCAAAACCCACCAAATCCGAGTGGCGTTGAAAAGCCTTGGCAGTGCCATTCTGGGGGATGAACTCTATGGTGGCAGCCCGGCTGATCGCGGTTATTTGCATGCCTGTGCCCTTTGTTTTGACTGGCATGGCGAACAGATTCGGTTACAATGCTGGCCAGAGTCTGGACAGCATTTTTTGGCTGCCAGCCCGGCCTTGCCTGATCCATGGTCCAGCCCATGGCAGCTTAGCTGGCCGGGGTATCAGCAACCCAACAGCGATGACAACTGACTATGCAACTGATTGAACAAGCAACTGCAAGCATCGAGATCCGCGATGAGGAGCGTTTTGCTGGCATTGCCCGGCTTTATGGTCGCATTGCTTTGGCGCATTTCCAACAAGCGCATGTTGCGGTGGTGGGAATTGGCGGGGTAGGCAGTTGGGCGGCAGAGGCGCTGGTTCGTTCAGGCATTGGCCGTATTACCCTGATCGATTTGGATGATATCTGTGTCAGCAACACCAATCGTCAGTTGCATACCAGCAGTGCGACCATCGGTCGCGATAAAGTGGAAGTGATGGCAGAACGTTTGCAGGCGATTTGGCCGGATTGTCAGGTGAATGCGGTGTCCGACTTTGTGTCGAAAGACAACCTCAATGAGCTGATCCTACCCGAGCTGGATTATGTGGTGGATGCCATTGATTCAGTAGCGGCTAAGGTCGCTTTAATTGCCCATTGCAAACGGCATAAAATACCGGTGATCACCACCGGGGGCGCTGGTGGCCAGACCGACCCGACCCAAATCCAGATTGCGGATTTAACCCAGACCACCCATGATCCCTTATTGGCCAAAGTCCGCAATACCTTGCGTCGTGATTATCACTACAGTCGCAACCCCAAACGCCGTTATGGCATTGATTGTGTTTACTCGACCGAGCAATTGAAGTATCCGAGGCCGGATGGCACTGTCTGTCAGCAAAAGCAGAGCGGCAATGGCCCGATGCGGCTGGATTGCAGTGGTGGTTTTGGCGCTGTGACTGTGGTGACGGCCAGCTTTGGCATGGCGGCCGTGGCTCGGCTGTTGCAGAAACTGGCAAACAAAGCTACGAGTCAATATGATTCGCCAGGGTAAAGCTTAAACTGAGGCTGGTGATGATAAGCCAGCGGATCCGACTGCGACGTTTGGCTTGCTCACTGCGCAGGATCCGAAGCGCGTAGTATGCCTGGCGTACATCTTTACCCGCCACCGGGGCCAGCAGTTGCGTCAGACGATACAGCAGCCACATGTTATCCACCAATTGCACACTTTGCTGCCAGACAGCCATCGGTGCCAGCTGCTTGTAGCGGGCAATGGTGTCGGCAATGATAGGACTGTTTGCGGGTAAATAGCGGTACAAGCCATGCACAAACACCAGCAGATCCCGAACTTGACACTGCGCCGGCGTCATCACCCGGCCAGGGTCTTCTTCAAAGTCCAAAAAGCGGATTTGCTTGCCATCCCAGGCCATATCGCGCAAGGCGGGCCGGCCATGCCAACGGCCTGACTGGTGCAGGGCGGCCAGTGCTTCGGCAGCGGCCAGCAATAATTGCTTTTTCTCCGAGTCTGAAGTGGCAGCAGCAAGCAACCAGGATTTGAGCGAGGGCCCGGCATCGGCTAACGCCAACCAGTCATCTTCAGCTGCAATTAACTCAGGTACAGGAACATCCAGCGCGCTCAGGTAGCGCAAGCGCTTGGCTTCATCGACGATAGCCTCTGGGCCGGCAGCGGCCTGAGTTGGGATAAACAATGGGTTTTTGTTAAACCGCGACAGAAGTTTACCCACCCAGCTCCAACGTGGCTGCACAAACTCGGCACGCTTTACCCAGACTTTGCGGCCTTCAAACTGGCAGCTAAAAGTTCTGGTTTGGGTGGCATTAATTTGCCGGCGAAGGGAGTCAAAGCGATCCATTTTGACCTGAGTTTAGGGGATGACTGTTCCTAGATTATAGCAGCTTAACTGAACCAAGGCTGAATTTGTTAGCTTTGTTGAATACTTTGCAGCCTTTTGATAACAGAAGTTAGGCCTCTAGCTCTGGACTGGCTCAGGTGCTGTGTCAGGTGCAGCCGTTGCAGACAGTGTTCTATATCAGTTGCTTTCAGTTCTTTGGTGGTCATGCCGTTAATCTGACACAACAGCACAGCCAGCAAAGATTTCACGATACGGGCATCGGATTCAAACAGGAAAAAGTGTTGATCGCTGGACTGATTGTGATAGTGCAGCAACCAGGCCCGGCTTTCACAGCCAGCGATCAGCCCGCTGTTCGGTCGGTGTTGCTCTGGTATTTGTGGTAGTCGTTTCGCCTGCTGCATTAGGAAGCGGTAGCGCTCTTGCCACTGACCTGGTTGCATTAACACCGGCAACTCTTGCTGCAGCTGATTCAGTGCTGCTTGCGTGCTGTTGATGGTGTCGGTCAGTTGAAAAGTCATGCAAGCTCCGGCTGCAAAGAAAAAGATCCAAATATACTAACACAACTTTGATTGGGCTCAAGGGATAAAAAAAGCGAC
>SKGJ01000139.1 GCA_007117525.1 Alkalimonas sp. | reverse complement strand
TCGGTCATATTAAAGGCGTTGATGGCGGCTATCACGGCCAGAACCGTCAGCGGTGGGCCAAACCAACCAAGTTCAATGTTTCCAAGCCCAAATAAGTTGCCTAATTGGGCTAGGTGCAAGTCCAGCAGCCACATCATGGCGATGGCCACCAGAGTCTGAACCAGCAAGCGAATGCCAACGGATAGATCCAAGGCATCATCCAGCGCGCCAAGCAGCACAATAATGAAGGCACAGCCGATGAAGGCCCAATGCATGGCGGAGCTGGGATCAGCGACCAGTAAGCCAATGCTGACGCCACTAAAAACCGATAAGCCACCAATCAAGGGAACCTGACCACGATGTTGTTTACGCCCTTTGGGAATATCCAGCAGTCCCAGCCGCGGAGCCAGTGGCAGCAGCAACTGCACACAGAGGACTGTGATGACAAAAGCGGTGATCAAAGGCCAGAACAGCGAATACATACCCATCCTTTTTTGTTAAGCTAACTCGGTTCTATCTGCTCTTCAGTTGGTAGACGACAAAGCCGCAGCGACCAAGCCAATTCAGCTTACAGTCATTGAGCTTGCGCTACGCTGAACAACCTGATTTTTTGGAGTCGTCATAAGCTTGATGCAAATCTTATGGATTAGCAATATGGGGCCGAAGCCAACAGCGCCGGTTCAGGGACAGTTTGTCGAGCAACAGCGACAGGCTTTGCCGATCCCAACCGCCTATCACTGGATGCGTTGGCACAGCGATAGTCGGTTAAACCGGCTGTTAAAGTACCCAGTGTGGTCGCTTGATTTTATCTGGCGCTATATTTTTTGCCGTCAGCGTTTTGATATTCTTCATGTGCACTTTTATTACCCGAGCATTTGGTTGGCGTTGCTGTATAAATGGTTGCGTCACCGCTCTGTTCGTATTGTAGTGACCTGCCATGGCAGCGATATTTATCAGTATCAACCAGCGGGCCACCTCTATCGGTGGTGCGCACGCTCGGTGTCTCAGTGGATCTTTACCAGCCCTGCGTTACAGCAAGCGTTCTTTTGCCAACCCCAAAAGGCAGCGGTACTATCGGCCGGTATTGCCAGCCAGTACCAACACAGTCAGCCGCTGAGCCTTGCGGACAAAGACATCGACTTGCTCTTTGTTGGAACCTTAAACCACAACAAAGGGCTCGACCGGCTGGAACGCGTGCTGCCTCGGTTGGCGGATAAGTCCATTTGCATTATTGGTCAGGGGCCGGCAGCGGCCAAGCTTACCGACTGGCAGCAACAGTATCCGGGGCTGCGCTGGCTTCCCACTCAAACGCCGGCACAACTGCAGCAATGGTATCAACGAAGCAAAGTATTGGTGAGCTTGTCCCGTCAGGAGTCTTTTGGTCTGGTGATGACGGAGGCGCTGGCTTGTTACACACCGGTGATCGCCACCGATACCGATGGTGCCCGTGCTCAGCTGCAGCCTCAGTTTGGCTGGGTTCTCAGCCAGCAGCAGTCGGAAGATGCACTGACATCCGAGCTGCTGGCAGCACTGGAGCACTGCTGGCAGTTGCCAGCTGATGAGTATCAATGCATGCAACAAGCCGGCCGAGCCTATGCACAAAGCCAGCTATTGCCGGTTGTGGTCAGTCAACTGATGGCAATGTATCAACAGCTGTATCAACAGCGATCTACTGAGTAAGGAAGGCTATGAACTCACCCATTGCTTCTGTTTGCATCGGCCCGGTTGAGGTCGGAGCCTGGCAGCATCAGCAGCAGCTGTTGGAACACATTATCGATCACGAAGGCCAGGTACTGGCGGGCTCCGCCATAGCCATCAACCCCGAAAAGGTGATGGCCGCACGCGCTGAGCCAGAGGTTGCCCGGATGCTGGGCAACGCCAGCATTCGTTATGCCGATGGCATCGGGGTGGTGATGCTGATGCGCCGTCGTTTGCAACAGCCACTGCAACGGATCCCAGGCTGTGAGCTATGGCAGCAACTGATGCTGCGTTGTGCCCGCTTTGGTGTGCCGGTTTATCTGGTGGGGGCAAAGGCGAATGTGCTGGCACAAACACGCGATAAGTTGCAGCAACAGCAAGTGCCGGTGGTGGGAGCAACCGATGGTTACTTTAAGGATGAACAGCAATTATTGGCCGACATCCGGCAAAGTGGGGCCAAAGTCATTCCGGTGGCGATGGGTTCGCCCCGGCAGGAGCGGCTGATTGAGCGGCTTCGACCTGAGTTGCCCGGTTGTTTTTTTATGGGGGTAGGAGGCAGTTTTGATGTTTTTACCGGTCAGGTCAAGCGCGCGCCTGACTTGTGGTGTCGCCTGCACCTGGAGTGGGCTTATCGCTTGTGCAAACAGCCCAGTCGTCTTGGCCGGCAGGGACGACTGCTCAACTACCTGTGGCTGGCTCTGAAGGGAAAACTATGACATCGCACCCCTTGATCACCGTGTATATGCCGACCCACAACCGCAAGCAGATGGCGGCAACTGCGGTGGACTCGGTACTGGCACAGGATTACCCGAATTTTGAGTTGATCGTGGTGGACGATGGCTCGACCGATGACAGCTGGGAATTTTTGCAGCAACGTTACGCTGCCGAGCCCAAAGTGCGTTTGTTGCGCCATCCCAAAAGTCAGGGAGCCTGCGCTGCCCGCAATACCGCCATAGCTGCCGCCAATGGGGACTTTGTGACCGGGCTGGATGATGACGACGTGTTTTACCCGGATCGCTTATCCAGTCTGATGGCGGCTTATCAAACCGGTGATGCCATGGTCTGTTCCGGCTATCTTTGGCATTATGGCACCGCCAGCAAAGCTTGTTTTGCCAGCGACGCGGTCATTGAACTGGAGCGACTGCTGGACCTGCATACCTTGTCCAATCAGGCGCTGGTGCCGACGGCTTCAATGCGCGTGCTGGGAGGCTTTGATACCCAGCTGGCCGCCTTCCAGGATTACGATATGTGGGTGCGGTTGGTGGCGCGTTTTGGCCCGGCAAGGCGTATTGGCCATATCAGTTATCAGGTCAATGCAGGGCATGAAGCCGGGCGGATTAGTGGCTCACCGAAACGGCTGCAGGCGCACGACGATTTTGTTGCCAAGCACCGGGCTTTAATGACGGCACGCAACCTACACAATCAGGCGTTTTATCGTCACAGCATGCAGCTATTGCCAATGTCACTTTGGCAGTTGCTGCGAAGCTGGCGTTTTGGACTGCAAGGCTTGAAGCTGCGCTACTATCTGAAGCAGAAATTTGCCTGGCTTAGTCGCTTGCGATTAAAGTGGCTGCAAAAAGGCTGGCGAGGGTTGTTTGACTAGTATGAGGCTATTGCCGCAGGCTTCTCCCCGGCTTTGGGCCGGGCTCTTTATGCTGGCTGCCTGTACCTTGTTGCTGGATATGCTGCAAGGCGCTGCCCTAAGCCTGGGGCTGAGCGGGCCGCCGATCGCTCAGGCGGTAAAAGCCGCGGTGCTGCTGGCCATGCTAACCCTGTTACGCGTAACCGACTTTAGGGTGGTGCTGGCACTGCTGGCTTTGGCTCTTGGTATGATGGCAGGGCCCTTGCTAACCCACTGGATGCTTGAGCCCGGCTTGTCTTTGATGGCCGAAGTCAGCTTGATAACCAAGTTGCTGGCGCCCTTAGTGGCGCTGCTTGCATTTTACCGCTTTAGCCAGAGTGCGCCAGAGCAGGCTAAACGGGTGCTGCAGGCATTGATGCTGCTGTTTGCCACTGTGCTGGTGCTGAATTTACTGCTGGGCTTTGCCGGTTTTGGTTACGCGGCCTACAGTCCGATGGAAGACATTGAGCTGGCTGCGCTTGGCAGCAGCGGTTTTTTTGTATCGGCCAATGAGTTGTCGGCCTTATTGCTGGTTCTGACTGCTTATCTGTTGCACCGGAGCTGGCCAGACAATCGGTTTGGCTTTCTACTGGTGGTGCTGCTGGCTTTGTTTTGTGCGGCGCAACTGCTCACCAAAACTGCGCTGTTGGGGGTTGCGCTTTTGACGGTGCTTATCCCCTGGTTGCATCTGACGGCGTCGATGCGACGGCGCTCGGCACTGGTGCTGGTATTGTTTGCTCTGGTGCTACTGCTTAGCAGTCCCTTCT
>SKGJ01000375.1 GCA_007117525.1 Alkalimonas sp. | reverse complement strand
GGGGGTTTAGTGCCCAGTTTGGCTACTTAATGCTGGCCTATGCCGTAATCCAGGCACTTGATGGCAATCTATTGGTTCCATTATTGTTTTCCGAAGTCATTGACTTGCATCCGGTGTACATTATCGTAGCCGTGTTGTTCTTTGGCGGCTTATTTGGTTTTTGGGGAATCTTCTTTGCCATTCCATTGGCGTCCCTAGTCAAAGCCACGGTCAATGCCTGGTCGGCTCGGGTGCAGGCTTCCTCCGAGGTGGCGGAGTAACATATACCCAGAGCTGCTTGTGCAGCTCTGGTTCGGTGGTTACTCGCTTGCCGCCGGTTTAAGCTGCAATACTTTGCCGTTGGGTTCGTCGGTCAGCAAGTAAACTTTGCCATCGGGTCCCTGACGAACATCGCGCACCCGCATGCCAATATCAATGCGCTCTTCGTGCGACACCTCATTGCCATCCATTACCAGTCGTGCCACCAGCTGATAACGCAGGGCACCTACCAGGGCATTGCCTTGCCAGTCATTGAATAGCTCACCGGTGTAGAACACCATGCCGCTTGGCGCGATGGAGGGGGTCCACTGGTGAACCGGTTGCTCCATCCCTTCTTTGTGGGTCGGGCCAATGTGACCACCACCGTACTCTTCACCGTAAGTGATGGTTGGCCAGCCATAGTTTCTGGCGGCAAGCGTCAGATTCAGTTCATCGCCGCCCTGAGGGCCATGTTCATGGGTCCAGAGTTCACGCGTCACAGGGTGCAAATCAGCACCTTGGATGTTGCGGTGCCCATAGGACCAGATATCGTCCAGACCTTCCCGGCCCACAAAGGGATTGGTCTCTGGAATGGTCCCATCGGGGTAAATGCGCACTACTTTGCCGTGGTGGGTATCCAGCGTTTGGGCATCGTGCCGGCGCGATCCCCGATCGCCTAAGGCAACAAAAAGATAGCCGTCGTCAGTAAATACCAGGCGGCTGCCAAAGTGGTGACGGCTACGCATTTTTGGTTGGGCACTGAAAATAACCTCCAACTGCTCCAGTTGCATATCCTTTAAGCGAGCTCTCGCCACAGCAGTGCTGCTTCCTTCAGCCGAGGGCTCGTTGTAGCTGAAATACACCCATTGGTTGTTAACAAAGTCTGGATGGAGTGCCACATCAAGCAAACCGCCCTGACCGTCGACCAGAATATCCGGCAGGCCGGCAATTGGGTCGCTGATGCTGCCGTCCATGCTGACATAGCGCAAGTTGGCAGTACGTTCGGTCACCAGCATACGACCATCCGGCAAAAAAGTCATGCCCCAGGGGTGTTGCAGCCCCTCAGCAATGGTCGTCAGTTGGATAGGGCCATGTTCAGTGTCAATGGTTTGGGCTTGAGTTTGCGTCTGCACCAAGCCAGCCAACAGCATGGCAGCGGCAGTGAATGAGATCTTTTGGAGCGCGTGCATAAATCCTCCATACAAATTTGTGACATTTTGGTCAACACGCCCTAGTATGCACAAAGTCAGAGCTCTTGCATGTCGGATCCGACCAAAGCAAGATCTGGCAGGGCAAATGACTTATTGGTTCAAGTAATCCAGCACCACCTGATGGTGATCTTTGGTTTTAAACTTGTCGAACACATGGGCGATGGTGCCTTGTTCATCAATCAGAAAGCTGGTGCGATGAATGCCATCGCTGACCCGTCCCATAAACTTTTTCGGTCCCCAGACACCAAAGGCGTCAGCCACGCTGTGATCTTCATCCGCCAGCAGGGTGAAATTAAGCTCCTGTTTCGTGTCGAAGTTCAGCAGTTTTTTCGGGGTATCCGGGCTTAAACCCAGCACCACCACCCCCAGCTTTTCCAGCTCCGCTTTGCTATCACGTAAGCCACAAGCTTGCACGGTACAGCCAGGCGTTGAAGCGCGCGGGTAAAAATACACCAGCACTTTCTTGCCGCGAAAATCAGCCAGGCTGACGCTCTGGCCGTTTTGGTCTTGCAAGGTAAAATCAGGTGCGGTTTGTCCGGCAGTCAGGGTTTGCATAGGGTATCCTTAGAGCATTGAAAACGAGTCTTAGTGTAACAGCCCGGTCAGAAGTCTCAAGCCGCGACTGACCAAAGCTGTTATGATACAACGAGTTTTAGTGATTGGATCAGGCCATGGGCCTGTAGGGTTTGTAAGCATGCAAAACAAGGGTTCAAAGCCGGTTGCCGTGGTCACCGGTGGCAGTGCCGGCATCGGGGCGGCTGTGGTGGAAAAACTGCTGCAGCAGGGCTATCAGGTGATCAACCTGGATATTCAGCCAGGCCTTGCCTGTGACTTTCAAGCCTGCGATGTTAGCAAGGTGGCTGAGGTGCACCAGGTGATTGCCGGGGTTCAGGCTGAGTATGGCCGCATTGATCTCTTGGTGTCCAATGCCGGACGGCATCTTTCAGCCGATATTGAGCAGACCACTGAGGCGATGCTGGATGAGCTGTTTGCGCTGAATGTCAAAGGAGCTTTTGCCGCAGTGCAGGCGGTTTTGCCACAGATGAAACAGCAGCGCGATGGTGTTATTTTGCTGATGGCCTCGGATCAAGCGGTCATTGGCAAGCGCAACTCTTTTGCTTACAACCTGACCAAGGCGGCACTGGCATCCATGGCGCGCACCACAGCGCTTGATTACGCCAGCTTTAACATTCGCTGCAATGCCATCTGTCCCGGCACCATTGATACGCCCTTGTACCAGCAGGCCATTGCCCGCTATTGCGCAAAAAGTGGTCGTGAAGAATCTGAGGTGCACCGTGAAGAAGCAGCTGAGCAGCCATTGGGGCGTTTAGGGAAACCCGAAGAAGTGGCAGCGTTGGTGGCATTTTTGGCCAGCCCGGAGGCCGCCTTTATCACCGGCAGTCTGCAGCTGATTGACGGTGGTTATACCGCGCAATGAGAGAAGCTTCGCTTGGCATCATCGATCCGCATCTGCATGTCTGGCAACTAAGCGCTGGTGATTACCACTGGCTGCGCCCTAATAATCCACCTCACTGGCCTGAAAAAGCGGTGCTGCAGCAGGATTTTCTGCCGGCAGACTTAGCGTTGCAGTCACCGTTTCGCTTACTGGGAGCTGTGCACATTGAAGCGGGTTTTAATAACCAGCGGCCAGAACAGGAGCTTTCCTGGTTAAACCAGCAGCATTGGCCCTTCGCGTATCGCAGTGTAGCATTTTTGGATTGCGCTGCGCCGCTTAGCGAGGTAGAGCGGAGGCTGCAGGCATTACTGCCCTATCATCCTGCCGGGGTACGCCATATCTTTGAAGGGGAAGATGAGGTTGTGTTGCAGCGGCCTGAGCTTGAGACCATTGCTGCTTGGCTGGCACAGCACCAGTTGCTGTTTGAAGTGCAGTGCGATCTCAGCAAAGCTGGCAACTGGCAGCGCCTTGTCGAACTGGCAGTGAAACAACCCAAGTTGCAACTGGTGCTCAATCATGCCGGGCTGGTAACGCCAGAGCGGTTCAGCGGCTGGCAACAGGCACTGCAGCAGCTAGGTCATTATCCGACTATTTCGATGAAACTCTCTGGCTGGGAAATGCAGCAGGCTGGGGTGGCGAGCTCCTTCGATAGCCGTTGGTTCCAGCGGGTGCTTTCAGCTGCTCTGGAGCTACTACCGACAGATCGCCTGATGCTGGCCAGTAACTTTCCACTGTGTTTATGGCAAGGCAGTTATCAGCACTTATGGCAGCGGTATGAGCAGCTCTGCCAGCAGCTTGGTACCAGCCAAGCTGACAGGCAGTGGTTACGTTGCCAAACAGCAGCCCAAATCTATTTTAAATAGCTTATTTAATTTCAACACGTTGCGAGCGCATCACCACGTCGTCGTTCAGCTCAATGCCGATGCCCGGGGTCTCGGAGACCTGGAAAAAGCCATTCACCGGCTGCGGATCCTGCAGGCAGAGCTCACGGTTCCATGCCTTTAATGCATAGGTATGGTGCTCGTGGATCAGGAAATTGGGGATGGCGGTTTCCAAATGCAAAGAGGCCGCTGTTGCCACCGGGCCGCCGCAGACGTGCGCCTGAATACGGATATCAAAGATATCGGCGTAATCACAGACTTTCTTGGTTTCGGTAAAGCCGCCACAAAGGCCGATG
>SKGJ01000378.1 GCA_007117525.1 Alkalimonas sp. | reverse complement strand
TTGCTGTTGGCTGCGAAAGAACGCGAACCGGCAGCCATGCAGTTGCTGAAGTCCTTGCAGCAGAGCATGCCGGCGGATCTGATCAAAAAAGCAACCGAACTGGCGGCCGATCGTTTCGAAGCCATCGAAGACTGGAAACAACAACACCTTTAAAAAAATGCTTGATTTATCACCGCAACCCAACTACTGTATATACATACACTGTATAAAATAACAGTTAGGAGCTTGCATGACGACTGCCACCCACAACACCACCAGCCTTGCCACCAACCACAAGGCCGGCCTGCATTACTTTTCACCTTTGGCAGGCAACGACCAGCAGCATCAACTCAACCGTTTGTTGCAGCAACACCAAACATCCAGAGGCTGGACATTGATTCTGGCCCCTGAGACCAGTTCGTTAAAAGCCCTGGCTGAACTGCAGTATCAACAGCAAAGCAGAGTCTTGGTGATTCACCGCAAACAAATTCAGGATCTGGCCCAGACGTTAAAAAAAGCCATTCTGGCCGGTACCTGCAGTTGCATTATTAACTTTGCGGAATTAAGGGATTTGCAACAATCGACGGAGTTGGCAGAGCTGGCACAGTGCTGTGGCTGTCAGGTATACTGCTTTGCCAATCCGGCCAGTCATTGCCACTAAAGCGGGCAATTCACTGCCCCTCATGAATCCAGGAGCTTTGCAATGCCCGATACCAATGAACTGCTGTGTTATTGTGGCTCCGGCAAGGCTTTTTCTGACTGCTGCCAACCTTTCATCAAAGGCCAGCAGCACCCGAAGAGCTGTGAACAGCTGATGCGTTCGCGCTACAGCGCTTTCTGCTGTGCAGCCCTAGCTTACCTGCAGCAAAGCTGTACCAAGGATCTCGCCATCGAACAAAGCCCCGAGCATTTGCACAGCTTTGTTTCTCAGGTGCACTTTACCGGTTTATCTGTGCTTCCATTGCCTGAACGTATCGAAGAGGCTGGCACAGCCACTGACCAGCAACAGGGGTTTGTCTATTTTCAAGTTTGGTATTTGCACCAACAGAAACTGCACAGCTTTCGTGAACTGTCCCGATTTGTCTGGCGACAAGGCTGGCGCTACGCCGGTGGCGACGTTGTCGATCTGCCCAGCAGCAAGCCTGGCCGCAACGATCCCTGCCCTTGCGGCAGCGGTCGCAAATTCAAAGCTTGCACAGAGCATCGCCCATCCGGTCAGGCTGCCTGAGTCCGAAGCTGCTGCAATACCTCATAGAGCACAGTCGCGTCAGCCTCAACCGGCTCGCCTGATTGTTGCTGCCAGCGGCGTCTGCTGTGCAAGTCCAGGTTATCGGCAACCCGTGGCGCCAACTTTTTCGCATCATCGCAAAGGACCCATGGTGCTGGCGCCAGCTGCTGTTGCAAACGGCTCTGCGCCCAGCCACTCTGAAGAGCTTGACCGCACCATGCCAGACATTGCTCATCACCTTCTTGCCACTGATAAGGTCTGGCAGCTTTTATCCCAAACCGCTGATGCCATGATGGCTGAGGTATTTCAGGTGATGTCACTTCAAGAACAAAAGCGGCCTGCTCTTCGACCGCCTGAGATAAGAAAGCCCGCCACAGGCGAAAATCTGCCGGTCGCTTCTGTTGCAGCGACTCGTTCATTTTTGGACCTAATTGCCACTCGTGAACTAACATCGAGTTCCTACTATTTTCTGCCTTTGTTTGCTTTATCGGCAAACAGCGGAATTAATGAAGGCTTTGTCTTTACATCAATTATTTTTTTGGTATGATGCAGGCCTTGTGTGGAGGGGTTCCCGAGTGGTCAAAGGGATCAGACTGTAAATCTGCCGGCTCAGCCTTCGAAGGTTCGAATCCTTCCCCCTCCACCACTTCATTCTTGCCTGTTCATTCTGTTTTCTCCTTGCTATTTTCCACTATTTTACTGACACTTAGCTTAAGACGGTTTTAAGAAACCTAGCATGGAATCAAAAGCTCTTGAAAATTTACGAGTGCTAATCGTTGATGACCAGCGCTCCTTTCAATTGATGTTCAAAGGCATCCTGTACTCCATGGGAGCGACCAATGTGGCTTTCGCACCAACCGGAGAGCAAGCGCTGGCCAAGTGCTTCAATGCTGATTACGATGTGCTTTTTGTCGACTACCATTTGGGTACCGGCAAAACCGGCAAGCAATTGCTGGAAGATTTACGGGAAAAAAAACTGCTCAAACCCAGCAGCATCTTTATGATTGTCACCAGTGAAAACACCGTTCCTATGGTGATGAGCGCCGTCGAGCTGGAGCCTGACGACTATTTAATTAAACCTTTTTCGCAACGCGTGCTGCGCAATCGCATCGCAAAAATCCAGCAAAAAAAACAGCAGCTCAAAGCCCTGTACCAGGCAATGCATGACGATCAGCATGACCAAGTGATTGAGCGCTGCCAAAAAGAAATCAGTGAATCCGGACGCTACCAACAGTTTTGCAAGCGTGTCCTGGCTGAAACACTGCTGAATCAGCAACAATTTGATGCAGCAGAACAAGTTCTGAGTCAAAACCTGCAACAGCACCGCAGTGGCTGGGCCTTGGTGTTGCAAGCACGCATTTGCTTTTCCAAACAGGATTATCAGGGCTGTCTGGCACTTTGCGATGAAGCGCTGGAAAACAACCGCTATTTTGCTGAAGCCTTGGATTTGAAAGCGCGCTGCTACATGGCGCAAAGTTCACCAGAAGCAGCATTAAAAGCCATCCAACAAGCCGTTGAAGTAGCCCCCCACTCGATTCAGCGCCAATATCTGGTGTTGGACATTGCCCGGGCACTCAAGGATACCCCACAGCAAGTGATCGCCAGTAAGCAGCTGTACGAGATTACCCGCCGCTCGCTGAAGCAGGATGTTATGCATCTGCAAAACTACATTCGGACCGTGATTGAAGCGGCAATGGACTCCGAGGATCCACAACAAAAAAACCGTTACCAGCAAGAAACATTAATCGCCCTGCAACGAGCCAGACTGGATGAAAGCATGATCCGAGACATTGATTTCGATTTGTTTGAAGTCTTGTGTCAAGCCAGGCTTGAGTCGTTAAGCGGCCAGCAATTTCAAGCCAAACGCACCTATGCTTCGGTAGCGGATTTACTGACAGAGCAAGAACACAGTCTGGCCGATGCGGTGATGCTGCTGAACCAAATTGGCGAGTACGAAGAAGCTGAGAGCTTGCAGCAAAAACTACCGGAAAGTGCCAAGAGCAATCCTGTGCTTGGAGCCATGCTGCAGCGCCAAACCGAAAATACCACCGAGCGTCGCCGCCATTTTGCCGAATACAACAAAGAAGGGATCAAACTGTACAAGAGTGGCCAGTACCAACAAGCTGCACAGCAGTTTGAACAAGCGCTGGAACTGGCACCGATGAACACCGGTGCCGCCTTAAACTACATTCAGTCGTTGTTGCAGCTGCTGTCACAGCCACAAAGCAAGGTCGGTGATGCTTTTGAGCGGTGCCGAAAAACCTTCCGGGTGGTGGACCATATGCCGCTACCAGAGCATCACCGGATACGCTATCAAGAGCTGCAAAGCCGCTTTGAAAAGCTTCGTACGGAGCGGCGACGCTAACAAAACTAGCTGGAAATGGTCTTCACCGAATCGAGTGTACGCACAAGTTCTTGGAACAAAGCACTGGCCCCAATCCGCATCCGTTTTGGGGTGGCGGCCTGGCCGATAATTTGTTGGTACTTTTGCATCAAACCAAGGCCTTGCTCCAGGGTTCGAATACCGCCGGATGCTTTAAACCCAACGGGGCGCCCAGCGCCCGCAATCACGGTCAGCATGATTTCAGCCGCTTCATCGGTCAAACCCACCGCCACTTTGCCAGTGGATGATTTAACGAAATCGGCACCGCTGTCAATGACCAGCTCGGTCGCCTTGGCGACCTGTTGGCTGGTGACCAGCTCACCACTTTCAATAATAACTTTCAGCACGGCAGAGCCAGTGGCATGTCGCACATCCTGCAAAAAGCTTTTGACACCGGCAATCCGGCCTGCCATCAACTCCTGCTAGGGCAAGACACAATCGATTTCATTCGCACCAGCAGCAAGCGCTTGCTCTATTTGCTGGCCCACCTGCTCA
>SKGJ01000359.1 GCA_007117525.1 Alkalimonas sp. | reverse complement strand
TTGCCTCACTGGTGATTGTCATCATTGTATGCTGGATCAACGACCATTATCGGGAGCGCAGTCATGCCGCCATGGAACAGCTGCAACAAAGCAAAGAGCTGCAAGCCAATACCGACGCCTTAACTGGCCTGGCCAACCGCCGCTTTCTGGACTCCTGCCTGATCCCGGCGCTCGAGCAACAAAGTGATGAACTGCTGCCGCTGGCCGTGATCATGTGCGACCTTGATCACTTTAAGCAGCTGAATGACCAATACGGTCATGATGTTGGTGACGAGGTGTTAAAAGCCGTAGCCACTGTGTTCAGGCAGAATATCAGGCAACAGGATATCGCCTGCCGCTTTGGTGGCGAAGAGTTCTTACTGATCCTGCCCCATACCAGCACGACCGATGCCCGCTTAGTCGCTGAAAAAATTCGATTGCAGCTCAGCAAAGAGCGTCTTAACACTGCGGCGCCAGACTACCAACTAACCGCCAGCTTTGGAGTGGCCGACTGCAACAAAACTACCACCTTTTCCGATGCGGTAAAAGTGGCTGACAAACTCCTTTATCAAGCTAAACATCAGGGGCGCAATCAGGTTTGTGGATAGCTTAGTCACCCTTGCCTGGGAAAGTATTTGATTTCTGCCAGCGCTATGCCAAACTGACTTTTTGCCACAGGAGCCGTTATGCAGCTTTCAACTCAGGATCTGGATATCTTGCTGGCCGAGCCATCGGATGTGCAACGCAGAATTATTCGTCAACGCCTGAAGGCCGAAGATGTCCACCAGGTGGCCGAGGCGGCCAGTCTGCAGCAGGCCATCACCGCTATCCGTCAGCACCGCCCCGATGCCATCGCCAGTGCTTTGCACTTTCCTGATGGCACAGCGCTGGAGCTGCTGCAGCAACTAAAGACCGAGCCTGCTACCGCTGATATTCCGTTTTTACTGGTTTCCAGTGAAACCCGCAAAGAGCAGCTGGAAGCCTTTAAGCAATCCGGTGTTATCGCCATCCTGCCTAAGCCTTTTGATGCCGAGCAATTGGGAAAAGCGCTGAATGCGGCCATTGACTATTTAAGCCCTTCCGAGCTTCAGCTGGAATTATTTGATGTGCAGGATGTACGGGTTTTGATTGTCGATGACAGCCGGCTGGCACGGAACCACATTCGTCGGGTGTTGCAAAACCTTGGCATGCAGCACATCAGTGAAGCCGATGATGGCAAAGCTGCCATGGCTTTTATGCAGCAACAGATGGTCGATTTGGTGGTGACCGATTACAACATGCCTGAGGTCAATGGCGAAGAGCTGACCCGCTTTATCCGCGAGCACAGCAGTTTGTCGCACATCCCGATTCTGATGGTCACCAGCGAGGCCAATGATGCCCACCTGGCCAACATCGCGCAAAGTGGCATCAATGCGCTCTGTGACAAACCCTTCGAGCCTGCCGCCGTCAAAGAGTTGCTGTACCGCTTGCTCGAGCAGAACTAACTTGCCGCCAAAGCAGTACTAAAAAAGCCAGCCCCTGCGATTGGGGCTGGCTTTTTTTATCTGTGTTGCCGTAGATGATTAGCTTTGCAGCAGGGAAATATCCGCCACCTGCAAAAACAACTCACGCAACTGCTTTAACAGCGCCTGGCGATTGGCGCGAACCGCTGTATCGTCCGCATTGACCATTACCTGATCAAAGAAGCTATCGATAGCGTCCCGCATGGCTGCCAAATGCGCCAGACCATCGCGGTAGGAGGGTGCGGTCGCCTGGTACTGCTGCTCAGCCGTAATGGCCTGATACAGCGCCTGCTCCGCCGGCTCTGACAACAGCTCCGGTTGCACCGAGTCAGCAATAGCGCCCTCTACTTTGGCCAGGATATTGGCAACCCGCTTATTGGCTGCGGCCAAGGCTTCGGCCGCTTCCAGTTGACGAAACTGTGCAACGGCTTTGACCCGGCGATCAAAGTCAGCCGGTTTGGTCGGCCGACGAGCCAGCACTGCCTGGATTACATCGACCGCATAGCCCTGCTCCTGGTACCAGCTGCGGAAACGCCCGAGCAGAAAGTCCAGCACTTGTTCGGCCACATCCGGCTGCGTCAGTTTGTCGCCAAAGCTTTGCTGACTGGCCTCAATCAAATCGACCAGATCGACCGGCAGCTCTTTTTCCACCAGAATGCGAAGGGCACCTATCGCTGCCCGCCGCAGTGCGAACGGATCCTTATCGCCTTTAGGTGCCTGGCCAATGCCAAAGATGCCAACCAACGTATCCAGCTTATCGGCAATGGCCACCGCGCAGCTTTCCAGTTGGCTTGGCAAGCTGTCACCAGCAAAGCGAGGCATGTACTGCTCATTCAGCGCCAGGGCCACGGCTTCGGCTTCACCATCCAGCCGGGCATAATGCATGCCCATAATGCCCTGCACTTCCGGAAACTCACCGACCATATTGCTCATTAAATCCGTCTTTGACAGCAGGCCAGCCCGGCTGGCTGCAGCCACATCAGCGCCAATGCTGTTGGCAACCCAGCCTGCTAACTGACTGATCCGCTCAGACTTTTCAGCCAAAGTGCCCAATTGCTGCTGGAACAATACCGTCTGTAAACTAGGCAGGCGATCGACCAGTTTGGTTTTCTGATCGGTGACAAAGAAAAACTCGGCATCGGCCAAACGAGGCCGCACCACTTTTTCGTTGCCCTCGATAATTTGCTGCGGATCCTTGCTGCGGATATTGCTGATAAAAATAAATTGATTCAATAAGTTACCAGATTCATCCTGCAACGGAATGTATTTCTGGTTGTCTTTCATGGTGGAAATCAATGGCTCAGCCGGCACCGCCAGGAAACGCTGCTCAAAACTGCCCACCAATAACTCAGGCCACTCGACCAAAGCGGTAATTTCATCCAGCAAAGCCTGATCCAGTAACGGAACCGCCTTCAGCTCCTTGGCTTTGCTGGCAACGGCGTCCGCGATCAGTTGCTGCCGCTCGGCAAAATCAGCCACCACAAAAGCAGCTTTTAGCTGAGGCAGGTAATCATCGGCATGATCAAAGCTGACTTTAGCTGGGGCATGAAAGCGATGGCCATAACTCATACGGCCGGCCTCACGCCCTAAAATGGTCGCTGGAACCACCTCAGTGCCATACAGCATCACCACGGTATGCACCGGGCGAATGAACAGCGCATCGGAATTGCCCCACCGCATCGGCTTGGCAATAGGTAGCTTATGCAGCGCTGATTTCACCACATCCGGCAGCAATTGCCGGCTTTCGCTACCAGCTTGCAGCTGCTTAAACAGCAGCCAGGCACCTTTATCGGTTTCCAGTCGTTCGGCCTCAGACACGTCAATGCCCAAGCCTCTGGCCCAGCCTGCGGCTGCTTTGGTGGGATTGCCATCGGCATCAAAGGCAGCAGTTAGCGCCGGGCCACGCTTTTCCACCAGCTTATCGGCTTGTTTGGCCTGCAACTGATTGACCCGAACGGCCAGTCGGCGTGGAGCTGCGTACCAGCTTATCTCGCCGTGTGTTAACTCCAGCGCTGCCAGCTCAGCCTGAATGTTATCGGCAAAAGCGGTAGCCAGTGTTTTCAGTGCCTTGGGTGGTAACTCTTCGGTACCAATCTCAACCAAAAAATCCTGCGCCATTACGATGCCTCCTGCGCTGAGGTTTTACATAGCGGAAAGCCAAGCGCTTCCCGGGCGGCGTAGTAAGCTTCGGCACAGGCCTTGGCCAGAGTACGTACCCGCAAGATATAACGCTGACGCTCTGTCACCGAAATCGCATGGCGCGCATCCAGCATATTGAACGCATGCGATGCTTTCATCACTTTCTCGTAAGCGGGCAACGGCAGCCCTTGCTCAATCAGGTAGTGGCTTTCTTTTTCACACTGATCAAACAGCGCAAACAAGGCCGGCACATCGGCATGCTCAAAGTTATAGCGTGACTGCTCCACTTCATTTTGATGGAACACATCGCCGTAGCTGACTTTCCCCAAGGGTCCATCAGCCCACACCAGATCGTAAATGCTGTCCACGCCCTGAATGTACATCGCCAGCCGCTCCAGGCCATAGGTGATTTCACCGGATACCGGCTTGCACTCCAGGCCGCCAACTTGCTGGAAGTAGGTAAACTGGGTCACTT
>SKGJ01000134.1 GCA_007117525.1 Alkalimonas sp. | reverse complement strand
TTTTCAGAAACTCAGCGGCGCTCAGTGGCTCTTCGCCACGTTGCTCACGGATGGCATTGACCGACTCTTTCATGAACTCCATGTTGCTGACGCCGGGGATTGCTACCGGGTATTGAAATGCCAGAAATAGCCCATGGCGAGCACGGTCTTCGACTTCCATCTCCAGCAAATCGTCATCCATAAACTGGACGCTGCCGCCTTCAACCTCGTAGCCGTCCCGTCCAGACAGCAAATAGCTCAGGGTACTTTTGCCGGCCCCGTTGGGTCCCATAATGGCATGGACTTCACCTGGTTTAATTTGCAGGTTCAGGCCTTTAAGAATGGATTGTTGCCCAACACGGGCGTGCAGGTTGTCAATGGTAAGCATGAATGATTATCCTACTGAGCCTTCAAGGCTGATTTCGAGTAATTTGCCCGCCTCTACAGCGAACTCCATCGGCAGTTCTTTGAATACTTCTTTGCAGAAGCCATTCACAATCATAGAGACGGCTTTTTCTGCATCCAAACCGCGCTGTTTGCATAAAAACAGCTGATCCTCGCTGACTTTGGAAGTGGTCGCTTCGTGCTCGACTTTAGCGGTGGGGTTTCGGCTTTCAATGTACGGGAAGGTGTGGGCGCCACAGCGATCACCAATCAACAAGGAATCGCACTCGGTGAAGTTGCGGGCACCATCGGCTTTGGGTCCCATGTGGACCAGCCCTCGGTAGCTGTTGTTGCTGCGGCCGGCACTGATGCCTTTCGAGATGATGGTGGAGCGGGTATTTTTGCCCAGATGGATCATCTTGGTACCGGTGTCGGCCTGTTGCCGGCCGCGGGTCAGTGCAACCGAATAAAATTCACCGACGCTGTTGTCGCCTTTAAGCACACAGCTTGGGTATTTCCAGGTCACGGCCGAGCCGGTTTCTACCTGAGTCCAGGAAATGTGTGCATTGGTGTGGCAAATACCGCGTTTGGTAACAAAGTTGTAGATACCGCCTTTGCCATCTTCGTCACCCGGGTACCAGTTCTGCACGGTGGAGTATTTAATTTTGGCATCGTCCATCGCTACCAATTCGACCACGGCAGCGTGCAGCTGATTTTCATCACGTTGGGGGGCGGTACAGCCTTCGAGGTAACTGACGTAGCTGCCTTCATCGGCCACAATCAGCGTGCGTTCAAACTGGCCGGTGTTTTGTTCATTAATACGGAAATAAGTGGATAACTCCATTGGGCAACGGACGCCTTTTGGAATGTATACAAAGGATCCGTCCGTAAAGACAGCACTGTTTAAAGCAGCGAAGTAATTGTCGGAACGCGGCACCACAGAGCCAAGGTACTTTTTCACCAACTCCGGGTAGTTCTGAATGGCTTCAGAAATTGGGCAGAAAATGACGCCGGCTTCTTTTAATTTTTCACGAAAGGTGGTGGCAACGGAAACCGAGTCAAACACCATATCGACCGCAACGCCAGCCAGCACTTCTTGCTCGTGCACCGGGATACCGAGTTTCTCGTAAACACGCAACAGTTCCGGATCCACTTCGTCCAGCGACTTAGGCTTGTCTTTCATGCTCTTAGGCGCGGAATAATAGGAAATCGCCTGGTAGTCGATTTTGGGGTAGTGCAGATGAGCCCACTCGGGCTCTTCCATTTTCAACCAGCTGTGGTAAGCGCGCAGCCGCCATTCCAGCATCCACTCTGGCTCATTTTTCATCGCAGAAATGCGTCGAATGACGTCTTCATCCAGCCCCGCCGCAAAAGTTTCTGACTCAATGTCCGACACAAAGCCGGCTTCGTACTTGCGGGATAACGCCTGGTCAATTTGCTCAGTCATAATCTGACTCTTTCCTCGTGTAGAGAACACTGCAAGGTCTAATTGTCCGGTAAAACCGGCCTGATTGCATGCGTTATTTCAAGAAAAAGGTGAATACCCCAATCTTACAATACCCGAGTAAAACACTCAAGTATTGATTCTTCAATACGTCGTGCTGTTGAGTTCTGGATTGGTGCATGGATAAAAAAATGCCGGCTTTTAGCCGGCATTTGAACATGATGACAACTTATTAATTGGCGATGGTGGCAATCACCCGGACCTGATCGGTCACTTCGCTTGCTGGGATATAGCCCAAGCTGTTTGGGTTGCTTGCAACAAACTCAATTTTGGCTTGCACCGAATCCACTTCAACCGGTGGACGCCCTTTACCGGTAAAAACCAGCCGCGACCAGTAGGCTTTCATTTGCGCTGGGCTACGGCCCAGAGCTTCTTGCTCAAATTGATCGCGAAGCGGGTGATTTTCCGGTAGGTTCACCGGCATCAGGTTGCCAGCTCGCCCCATGTAAATACGAGACACCTCATCCAGGCTGACATCGGCAGTCGCTGGGTGAGCGATAACTGCAATGTCGGCCATACAAAGGCTGGAAAAAAGTGTCAGAGAAGCAATCAGTAATTTTTTCATAACGATGTCCTTAGAAAACCAGGTCAATGCCAACAGTCAGCAACTGATCGCGACGATCAGCGACCTTGTCTTTTTGCGAGCTGAACTGAACCTTCAGGGCTGCTGAAGGATGGAAGTCGTAGCGACTGCCGAGATTCCAGGTATCGCGCTTAATTGCAAACTCTTCAACCAAAGCAGCAACACGCTCCCTGAAAGGGTTGCCTTCGGCCAGGGCTTGATAAATGTCTGCTTTGGCATCGTTGTCTCGGCGCTCAAAACTGACAAAGGGTGTAAAGCTGTTGACTCGGTAACCGGCAGAAAGATAAAAACCATTTTGCGTTGGAATCACTGAGTCACTGACGCGAGCGCGAACAACTTCACCACTGAGTACCATGCTGCCATTGTCGTAACCAAGGGCTAAGCCCATAAAGGTACTGCGGGCATCGTCAATGCTGATTTGGCTGGCCGTGTCGGCAAAGCCTGATTCGCTTAACATCTCAAGAAGGCCTGTGAGTTGGCCGTCTTGATCCACCATGGTCAATTTACCGGTGAGGTAAGCAAGGCGTGCACTTAAATTACCCTGCGTAAGCTCCCAGGTGACGCCAGCAACACGCTCAATGCTAAGATCGGCCGGTGCAGGGGTGATGTTGGTGGTGCCGCTGTAGCTGCCTACAATAAATTGCAGACTTGAATCTACGTTACCCAGCTGTCCAAAGCGTACCAGTGACACGCCTTCGAGGTTGTTGAAGTCTAGGTTGTACACGGAGTTGGGGACCCGGGCCCAATCGTAGGCATAACCGACATCCATAAAATCAGAATAACGGTAAAAAGGGGTGCGCAACCGGCCGGCATTGATGCGCGTCTGATTGTTAAGCTCGTAGGTCAGGTAAGCCCACTCAAACTCGGCATTGAAGTCGTTGCTGCCGCGTCCCATCAGCTGTGCAGTCACCGATAAACGGTCGCCTAAATCAGCCTGGGTTTGTAGGGCGAACAGAGACTCGTTTTTAAAGTCGATTTCGTTGTCGTAACCATACAAACGGTCAGAGCTTGATAAGGTGGTGCCCCCTTGAATGGAAGCAAAACCATTGAAACGAATATCTGCGTGCGCTGCAGAGGCAGTGCAGGCCAGCAACACGCCTAAGCTAAGTTGTTTGATTTTTGAAACCATAATCAATTGTACCCCGGTAGTTGATAGTTGCTCTGTGTTTTGACCGTCCCGTCAACAACACAGCAATCATCTCAATAGGGCAAGCCGGTTCCTGTAACTTTGCAGTCTGGCAGCCGTGAGAGTAGCACTCCTTTAGGCCCATGACTTTGCGTGTTCAGTTTTTCAACTGACTTGCCCTGAGGGCGCGCATTGTACAGATAGCGTTCAATCATGTAAACGCTTTTATATTAGCTAAATGCGTTTTTCATTGATGCTAAAGTAATAGAAGCTAATCCACTAATTTAGTCACTGCATCTCCAACCTGGACATTGCTTAACAGGCGTTCGTTGATGCTTTCAGCAACCGCCCAATCGTAGCCAATGTCTGTGATGCGTACTGTCAATGGGCTGACCCGAAAACGTGTGCTGTCATGATGCACTGCCTGCTGGCGATACAAAATGGTAAGCTCATCACCTTGCTGTAAACCGACATTTTGACCGGTACTCAGCTGGATGCGGTTATGACCCACCTCGCTGATGCTGGCATGAAACGGCTCACAACGAAGGGCTTCTTCAA
>SKGJ01000179.1 GCA_007117525.1 Alkalimonas sp. | reverse complement strand
CCAGCCAAGCGGGTAAACGGTAGGTTTTAGCACCCACAGCCAGGGCTGCAACCACAATGACCGCGATTACAAACCCCTGAAAAGCTCGGCTTTGTTCAATTTCTTTCAGCCGCTGCAACCAAGTTGCATCCATCTGCATCTTTGACCTCTTGTACTGGATATCTAGTGGGGGTTAATAGCGTGCTCGTTGCTCTTTAATCAGCGTATAGGCAGCCTGAATGTCTTGAGTTTTCTGCTTGGCCAACTCCAGCATTTCTGCTGGCAAACCCTGTGCAGCCAGTTTATCCGGGTGATGCTGAGCCATCAGCCGCTTGTAAGCTTTTTTCAATGAGGCTTCTGTGCAACCGGCAGTCACGCCCAGCAGTGCATAAGCATCCGCCAATCGATGGGGCTGCGGCTGCATCCGCCCTTGCTGCCGGCGGTGGCTAAAGCGTGCTTCTGCTTCATAGCGCCCCAAAATCTGTTCAAACTCCAACGCCGAAAAATCCAGCATTTCAGCCATTTGACCTAAGATTGTGCGCTGCACAGGGGTGACCTGACCATCCACCAGGGCAATGCCCAATTGGATCTCCAGAAACAACAACAGCACATCAGGTCGGTTCCGGTAGGCACCCTTTAATTCCTGCAACTGCTCACGCCAGGGAAACTGGCTGGCTTTCCCTTCACGAAAAGCACCCTGAGCTTCTTTTTGCTGCGCCGCACTTAGCCCAAGCTGCTCCATAAAATGCTGCGCCTGTCGGATATGAGCTGGCGTGACTACACCGGTGGACTTCGCCAAGTGCCCCATCACCGCAAAGGTACTGAACATAAAAACACCTTGCGCTTCTCCCTGCGCGCGGAAAAAACGCTGAAAGCCGCCCCTATGCTCAAATTGCCGACTTAACGCACGATCAAACCAATGCCCCAACAGTAAACCAATGAAAAGACCAGGCAAGCGCAAAATAGCCATGCCGAACAGCGCACCTAAGATTTTTCCCCACATCCACGGACTCCTTCAGCTTCCCGAGCTTCAGCCCTTCCCACTTTAGTGGAGCAAGTTCAGGTTTAAATGCTGCATTATACCAAGACTTGTCTCAGGTAACAGCCTCAAGCTCAACGCTTGCAAGGCGTTGCCATAAATCAGCATGGCAGCTTGCCGGGAATTGCTTTATCATAGGCAAGTGCGCTTTCTCTGTTTAACAACCCAAGGTGTAACTCACAGATGACGTTTTGGTTGACCCCTGTGGCACTCATCAGCCTGATGGTCTTTTTTTGTATTCAGCACCCAGGTTTTGCCACCGAGTCAGCTGGCATCGAAAGCCCGGCAGAAAGCATTGACCACTGTTACCCTCCGTTGGTCCAACCTGAAGTCTGGACTCATTTAACCCGGGTCAACAATCAGGTTCAAATAGAATCCGATGATGTCAAACTTTCTAACAACCAACTGGCCAGCTTCGATGGTGCTGTGCAAGTAAGTTACCGGGATACCCTACTGCAAGCCCCAAGAGCCAGTTTTAACCAGGGGACGCAGCAAATTCTGGCTGAAGGGGGCATCGACTACTTCAGCGCTATGCTGGCAGTGCGTAGTCAACAGTTTCAGGCAGATCTTGCCAACAACCAGGTTCAGCTCACCGAGGCCGATTACCAGCTGGTTAGTCAGGCTGGTCGTGGTGCCGCCAGCGTATTAACCGCCAGTGAGCAACACATTCAATTGTCACGGGCCAGCTTTACCGCTTGTCCGGACGGGGATAACAGTTGGGCCTTGCATGCCAATCGCATTGACTTGCATGCCAATGATGGCTGGGGCAGCGCCTGGCATACTGTATTTCGAGTCAAAGATGTCCCGGTTCTCTATTTGCCTTATATCTCCTTTCCAGTCACCGAGGAACGCCGCTCCGGCTTACTGCTCCCGAAGGTGGGTAGCTCCCAACGGCTGGGGGTGGATCTCGAGCTGCCCTACTATCTGAACCTGGCACCCAACTACGATATGACGTTGACACCTCGCTTAATGACCAATCGGGGAGCCCAGCTTAAAACCGAGTTTCGCTACCTGACCGAAGCGCATCAGGGGTTGCTGCACCTGGAGTACATGCCTAAAGATCAGGATAGGCCCGAGCTAAACCATCGCTACTTCGGCCACTATCAGCAACTCAGTGACTTTAATCCGCGCTGGCGGGCAACGATCGATGTCACCGAGCTCAGCGACGATGCCTATCTGACCGATCTCGGATCGGACTTTGTCAATCCAACCGACACCCAACTCCTGCAACAAGCCAACCTGACGTACTTTGGCGATCAGCTGCAAGCCAGACTGCAGTTGCAAGGCTTCTCAGTACTGGGTGATTACGACAAAGCCTACATGGCTGTGCCGCAACTCGACCTTCGGGCTGCACAACCTGGCCAGTGGTCGCTGCTCGAGTTCGACTGGCAGGCGAGCTATGCGCACTTCCAGAATAATGCTGCTTTGATAGACTCCGCCCACCGGTTGCATCTGGAGCCTGAATTACGCCTGCCTTTAATCACACCAGGCGCTGAATTGGTGGCAGAAACCAGTTTGATGCATACCCGCTATCAACAGAACAGTCAGCAGCCATTGCCTGATCATCAGCGACGAGTGCAACGGACCCTGCCCAAATTTCGTCTCCGTGCCCAGCTCAATTTTGAGCGGCCTCTCCGTTCAGGCTTATCTGAGGGCATCCAAACGTTTGAGCCTCAGGTGCAGTACTTGTTTGTTCCCTATCGGGATCAAAGTGCCATCGGTTTGTTCGACACCACCCGTTTGCAAGACGACTACTTCGGCCTGTTCCGACAAAACCGTTTCTCAGGCCTGGACCGGATCAATGAAGCCAATCAAGTGACCTTAGGTGCCACCAGCCGAATCTTCGATGCAACCGATCGCGAGCAATTTCGTTTCAGCTTGGGACAAATCATTTTTCTGCGCCCGCCCACTGAGCAAACGGATCCACACCAGCAGAACCTGGCAGGTGTGGAGTCGATGCTAGCCGCTGAAGCGATGTGGCAATGGCATCATCGTTGGTTCGTTAGTGGAGGCGTGCAGTACGACAGCGATAACCGCGACTTGATCAAAAGCAATGCTACCCTCGATTACCGTGGCAGCGACAAAAAACTCTTCCAGTTGAACCATCGATACAGTCAGGCAGTCTCAGACTACGAAATCAGTCAGCTTGGTTTGCTGGGTACCATGCCGGTTGCCGATGACTGGCAGTTGGTTGCAAGTTATTATTACGACTTAAAACGCAGCCAGACTCTGGACGTGAATCTTGGGCTACAATTCGAATCCTGCTGCTGGGCAGTCCGGCTCGTGGCCAGACGACAAATTGTGGCTGAGCTAGGAAGAACGGAAACGGATTTGGTCGCACCGAGCCGCTTTGATCACGGCCTGTCGTTGCAATTTGTCTTAAAAGGCTTTGGCGATAATGCTGGTTTTGCCGTGTCAGACATGTTATCTAATGGCATCTTCAGCTATCGCCGTCCATATTTATTGAATAATTAGTGTAGGGGTTTATGAGATTATTGTCCTGTATTTTACTTGCCGGTTGCCTGCTGTGCTGGCAACAGGCAGCTGCAAATGAACGTGAAATTGATCGCATTGCGGCCGTTGTTGACACTGGCGTAGTGCTGGAATCTGAAGTCCGGGAAATAGTGGACCGCGTCAAGCGCAATGCAGCAGCACAAGGACAGGGCTTGCCCTCTGACCAGGTATTACAGGTGCAGGCGTTAGAGCGGCTGATTCAAAGCAGTCTGCAAATGCAAATGGCCAACCGGATGGGACTGCAGATCAGCGATGCCCAGTTGGATCAGACCATTCAGCGCATCGCCAGCAGTGAAAACATGACGCTGGATCAGTTTCGGCTGCAAGTCGAACAGGAGGAAGGCAGCTACCAACAGTTCCGTGAACGCTTGCGCGAAGAAATTACCACCAATGAAGTCATGCGAAATGCCGTCCAGCGTCGTATCTACATCAGCCCGCAAGAAGTCGAAAGTCTGCTACGGGTGATGCAGGAGCAAGGTGCCAGCTCAGAGCAATACAACGTCGGCCATATTTTGATTGGCCTGCCTAGCCAGGCCAGCACGGAAGATATTGAGCGTGCTCGCAACCAGGCCGATCGTGTGTTGCAGCTGTTGCGAGATGGCGCCGACTT
>SKGJ01000252.1 GCA_007117525.1 Alkalimonas sp. | reverse complement strand
TGGCTGGCCGCATGCTGGAGTTTGACCCCGATGTGCGTGGTGGCGATGGGTTTGGCATTGCCCGTGATATCCTGGACTCGGGACGGGCGCTGGAAAAGATGCAGGCGATTATTGCGGCTCAGGGCCAGCGTGAGTTTGATCCAGAGCACCCGCCATTATCGCCTTTATCCTTTGAGGTGACAGCACCCGTTAGTGGCACCGTGATTGCTATTGATAATGTGCAGCTGGCGCGAATTGCGCGCTCTGCAGGTGCCCCCCGGGCCAAAGGTTCTGGCGTGGATTTACTGGTAAAACTGGGCGATCCGGTCGAAGCGGGTCAACCGCTGTACAAGGTGTATGCCGCTTACCCAACCGAGCTGGCTTTTGCCCGCCAGGCCTGTGAGCGTTGTATTGGTTACCAGCTGGGTCAAGCTGACCAGCTGGTGTCATTGCATGTGGAGTATTAACCGCTGATGTCGAACTATCTACTGTGTTCTCCTGAGGAAACCGAAGCTGCCGGGCGGCTGGCGCAAGCTGCCGGCCTGTCACTAAGTTGCTATCAACGCCATCAGTTCCCGGACGAAGAGCTGAAACTGACCCTGCCGTTTGCTGATGGCGATGCACCCACACAACTGGTGCTGTATCGCAGCCTGGACCGGCCAAACGATAAGTTGGTCGAACTGATTCTGCTGGCAAAGCACTTGCGAGGCTGCGGTGTAAAGCGTGTGCTGTTGGTCGCACCTTATCTGGCCTATATGCGCCAGGACATTGCGTTTTACCCCGGGGAAATTGTTAGCCAGACAATCATTGGCAGTTTGTTGGCGGATTTATTTGATGCGGTGATCACTGTCGATCCTCATCTGCATCGCATCGAACATTTGCGTGAAGCCATCCCAAAAGGCGACGCCATTGCGCTGAGTGGTGCTCCCAGACTGGCAGATTTAATCGCGGAAAAATGTCAGCAGCCTTTGTTGATTGGGCCGGATGCCGAATCGCGGCAATGGGTCGAACTGGCCGCAGCCCGCATTGGTTGCGATTATGGGGTCTGCAGCAAGGTGCGCCATGGCGATAAAGAGGTAGTGATAGCCTTGCCGGATGTGCCGGTTAGCGGGCGCCAGGTAGTGCTGATGGACGATGTCGCCAGCTCTGGGCGCACCATGGCCAGAGCTGCCGAGCAGTTGCTGGCAGCAGGTGCCGCTTCGGTCGATGTGGCGGTGACCCATGCGCTCTTTGCCGGCGATGCGCTGGCGACCATCAAGCAGGCAGGCGTGCGGCATATCTGGAGCACCGACTGCATTGCGCACGACAGCAATGCCATCAGTATGGCGCCGGTGCTGGCCGAGGCCTTAGTCCCCATGTTAGCTTAACAAATGGGGCTATACGACAAAGCCATTAGTCTGGATCAACAAATTTATTCGATAGTAAGGACGTGTTTATTTCATTAGAGAAGTTTTAACTAAGCATGTATTGTGCACGCTATTACAGGCATGTCGCCTTGAAGTTGTAATGAGGTGTGTGATGCAAAAAAAACAATCGATGACGGTGGCCAAGCGGCTAGGTTTGGGTTTTGGCATCGTGTTGCTCCTGATGGTGGGCCTTACCCTGATTGGGGTGGAGCGGGTTCAGCGAATTAATCAAACATTAACTGAGATGACTGAGCTGAACTCAGTCAAACAACGCTACGCCATAAACTTTCGTGGCAGTGTGCACGATAGGGCTATTTCGCTGCGCGATGTCACCTTGGTCGACAATCCGCGTGATATCCCAGCGTTATTGCGTGATATTGAACAACTGGAATCATTTTATCTGAACTCCCGTCGCCTGATGGATGATATCTTCCAGCAGCGCAATGGCGTTAGCACAACCGAGCGGCAATTGTTGCAGGCAATCGATGCTGTGGAGGCGAGAGCCTTGCCGCTGGCAAATCAGGTCATTCAATTACGCCAGCAAGGCCAGCAAAGCGAGGCACAGCGGTTGTTGCTGGCACAAGTCGGCCCTGTCTTTGTCGATTGGTTGGCCAGCATCAATGCCTTTATTGATTATCAGGAAGCGAAAAATCAACAAGCCACCGATAATGCTCAGGGTGTCGCCGGGGCTTTTGCCCTGACCATGGTATTGCTGACTGCGGTGGCCATTTTCATAGGTATTGCCATGGCGGTTTGGATCCTGCGTTACTTACGTCAGGCACTGGGAGGTGAACCGGATGAGGCTGCCGAGTTGGTGAGCCAGATTGCCGCAGGGGATCTCACAACCCAAATCCGTGACAGCCTGCCAAACAGCATGCTGGCGGCGGTGGCGAATATGCAGCTGCAATTAGGTCAGACCCTGAGCGAAGTGGTTGATGCGGCAAACACGGTCAAAGCTCAGGCCGACGAGCTGGATCAGGCCGCCCTGGAAGCTTTGGAAGCGACCGAGCGGCAGGCGCATTCATCCACAGCATCAGCTGCCAGCATTGAACAAATGACGGTGAGCCTGAAGCAGGTAGCCAGCGTGGTCGACTTGACCGAACAGAATTCACAGAAAACAGCGGATTTGTCGGATCAGGGTGCGCGCCTGGTACAAGATGCCGCCACTGAGATTGCAGTCGTTGCAGAGACGGTTGAGCAGTCAGCAAGCAAAATAGGTGAGTTGCAACAGCGCTCTAAGGAAATTGCTGGTATCGCCAATGTGATTAAAAGCATTGCGGAACAAACCAATTTACTGGCACTGAACGCGGCCATCGAAGCAGCCAGAGCCGGTGAGTCTGGCCGCGGTTTTGCGGTGGTTGCCGATGAAGTACGTCAGCTGGCAGAGCGCACCAGCAAAGCCACTACTGAGATCGCCGGAATGATACAGTTGGTGCAGGATGAGACTCAGTTAGCGGTTGCTTCGATGGAAACGGCTGCTCCCAGAGTGGCGGAAGGGTTATCCAGAGCGAATGATGCTGCCAGTATGCTGCAACAAATTCGCAGTCAGGCGATGGACTCGCTGAACAATGTGCGTGATGTCGCACGCTCAACCAATGAACAATCGACGGCAGTGACCGAGCTTGCCAAACACATTGAACAAATTGCCAGTATGTCGCGGGATAATGCCGTAGTGATGCAGCAAAACCGTGGTGCTGTTGCGGCGCTGCAGCGGGTTGCCACAGGTCTTGGACAGCAGGTAGCCCGCTTTAGAACCAGCTGATTGGCAAGGCATACAAACGTTTTCAGCCTGGCTTGTTGTTAGCTGGTGGCCAGTACCACGCAGTTACGGCCTTTTTTCTTCGCTTTGTACAAAGCTTCATCGGCCCGCTTAAGCAAAGGCTCGGGCTTTTCGTTGCCCTGCCGAATGGCGCAGCCCAGGCTAATGGTAATTTGCACGGTTTTACTGCCGCTATTGTGCTTGGCCGAGCGCTGCTTTTTTCCGGTTTCGTGGTCTTTAGGCCGGCCGCCCTGGCGCACCACCAGTGGGTAGTCGGCCACTTGCTGGCGTACCTGTTCCAGTTGCTCTTTCAGTTTTTTCGGGTTGGCATGGTGAAACACCAGGGTAAACTCTTCACCGCCGTAGCGATAGGCGGTCATACCGCGCTGTTTGGCCAGAATGGAGCCGAGCAATCGCAGGACCTGATCGCCCACATCATGGCCATAGGTGTCGTTGAATTTTTTAAAGTGATCGACATCCAGCATGGTCACGGCGCTTTTCTTACCCAAGCGGTTTAAGTGCCCCATCAGTGCCCGGCGCTGCGGTAACTGAGTCAGCTCATCGATGTAAGCCAGTTGCAGCATTTGCAACGCCAGGGTCAGCAGCAAACAAATGCTGGCAATCAGGGTCGCCCAACCGGAGAGTTCAGGTTGAGCCAGCCACAGATAAAACAGCGTAAGACTAAGCAGCACCGCCAGTTGCCCCAGCATGGGCTTGGGCCAGTTGCGGTAGCTCAGCTGAGCCAGCCAGCCTGCGATGACCAACAGCAGCACACTGGCCTGCAACCAGTTCAGAGGGTTTTCTGCCCGAACCGGCTGCAGCAGCCAGTGGTAATCGGGCAAGGAAGCTTGCCAGTTTGGCAGCGGCAAATACAGCAAAGCAATTGGAACCATCGCCGAGGTCAGCAACAGGCCAATGCCACCTTTGGTCAGCAGTGGCGGGCGGGGCAACGGAACTAGCAAGCCAAGCCAAAGGGCGCTCACCAGAGGAAGATAACTGTACAGCAGAGCAACGTCAGGCTC
>SKGJ01000233.1 GCA_007117525.1 Alkalimonas sp. | reverse complement strand
GTTCCGCCAGCAAGTCCTCTGGCGGTGGCGGCAATTGCAGATAATACCCCTGCTCTGTCAGAGCCGCTTTTACCTTACTGAGATCCGCCTGGGCTAAAGAAGTTCGCTTGTTCAGATCAATCAGGGTAACCAATTGTGGCGCACCAAAAGTTGCCAGCAAGGCCTCCGGCACGTTGGAGAAGTCATCCCGCCGCTCGATGTAGAGGTAGGTTTGTTCTTTTTTGAGGCTTTTATAGACAACACACAACATGGCGTAAAATCACTTTATCAAACTTGCCTAACAAGGGTGTAAACTATACCATGAAGCCTGGGCCTTGTACCGCGCTTCCCGCTCTGCTGCTACGCTAACAGGATGAAATTCATTCAGCCGGATATCCCATTAGCAGCTTTAGCAGTTTTCCTGGTGTCAGGGTAGATGCTAACTAGTTTCCATCCTGAAACGGCATCCCTGCCGTTTCAGGGAGTCGTCAGGAAAAAACGCGGTTTTTCCTGACTCGCAAAAATGAGCCCAGGACGAATAGAACAAAGCCAAATAAACTAACGTGCGCTGCATTCAATTGAGATGATCATACCCAACTATGTCCGAACCATTCTTTGAGTTAAAAGGAAGTCTGTTCCCACTGACTGTAATTCACAGCAGCGATCTGACACTGGCCGGTTTGCAAACCGCCCTTGAAAAAAAGCTTGGCCAGGCACCTGGTTTTTTCCATCAGGCAGCCATGGTGATCCAACTGGCACCCGAGCAGCAAAACATCGATTTTGCCAGCATCAAGCAACTCTTTACTGCGCTTAAACTGGTATTGGTGGGGGTGACCAACGCCAGTCCAGAGCAAAAACAACAGGCACAGGCTGCAGGTCTGGCCGTGCTTCGGCTGGGGCAAGATGCCAAACCGACGTCTTCAGCCTCAACAGCAGCAGAAAAACAGAACGACAACGCCGCTGCTTCTGTGCAGCAGGTGCCGATGCACACCAAAGTCGTCGAGCAAAACATCCGCTCCGGCCAGCAAATTTATGCCAAAGGCGCCGATTTAATAGTGCGCGGCGCAGTGGGGGCTGGTGCTGAAGTCATTGCCGATGGTCATATCCATATCTATGGTACCTTACGGGGTAAGGCCATTGCCGGTGCTGCTGGCGATACCGGCAAACGCATCTTTTGTCACAACCTGCAGGCCGAACTGGTCTCGATTGCCGGTCATTACTGGTTGAGCGATAGCTTGCAAGGGGATTTTTGGAATAAAGCAGCCTGCATTCGGATGCAGGACGACAGCATTGTCATTGGCGAGCTGTAACATCAACTGAATTATAAAGAAGGAATTGAATCCATGGCAAAAATTATCGTGGTGACCTCTGGCAAAGGCGGCGTGGGTAAAACCACCTCCAGTGCCGCCATTGGCACAGGCCTGGCGTTGAGTGGCCATAAAACTGTAATTGTCGACTTTGATATTGGCTTGCGCAATCTTGACCTGATTATGGGCTGTGAACGCCGGGTGGTCTACGACTTTGTCAATGTGATCAATGGCGAAGCCAACCTCAAGCAAACCCTGATCAAGGACAAACGTGTCGACAACCTCTTTATTCTGCCGGCCTCACAAACCCGCGATAAAGACGCCCTTACCAAAGAAGGCGTCGAGAAAGTCTTGCATGAGCTGGCGAAAGACTTTGAGTTCATCCTCTGCGACTCTCCAGCCGGTATTGAAGCCGGTGCCATGATGGCACTGTACTTTGCCGACGAAGCTGTGGTGGTAACCAACCCCGAAGTGTCTTCGGTTCGCGACTCGGATCGTATTCTGGGCATGCTTAGCAGCAAGTCTCGGCGGGCCGAGCGTGGTGAAGATGCCATCAAGGAGCACCTGCTACTCACCCGTTACAACCCAGAGCGGGTTGCCAAAGGCGAAATGTTGAGCGTGGAAGATGTGCAGGAAATTCTGGCAATTCCGCTGATTGGCGTCATTCCGGAGTCGCAAGCCGTACTCAACGCATCCAACTCCGGCCAGCCGGTCACGCTGGATCAGGACAGCGATGCAGGCCAGGCCTATTTGGATACCGTCAGCCGTTTGCTGGGCAACACCGTCGACTTCCGCTTTTTAACGGTGGAGAAAAAAGGACTGCTGAAACGGATTTTTGGAGGTTAGCCGCATGTCGTTATTGGATTATTTTCGTTCCACCAAAAAGAAAAGTGCCAGCACCGCCAAAGAGCGGCTGCAAATTATCGTGGCCCATGAGCGCAACCGCCGCTCCGGGCCCGATTACTTGCCGCAACTCGAACGCGATATCCTGGAGGTGATCCGCAAGTACGTCGACATTCCGGCCGATCAAATTTCGGTGTCGCTGGAGCAGCGCTCCGACGAGCTTTCGGTGCTGGAACTCAATGTCAGCTTCCCGGACGAGAAACGTTAATTGCCAAAAAAAGGCCCGGGTTACCCCGGGCCAAACTGCACATCAGTCAGGATGCTAGCACAGAATTAATCTTGCTGGACAAAGTCGTCCATCAGAATTAAACCAAAATCTGCGGTCAAACCGTCACCATCACGAGCGATGGCGGTGTAAATGGTGTTGGCTTCTAAATCCAGCGTTACCGGGCCAATCGCAACATCTTTGGTTCCGGCCACTGTCACAGAAACCACATAAGAGCCCGCTGCCAGAGAGACATAGCCAGTTTCAGCCAGGAAAGGTACCTCGCTAAACGCAGGCTCGGCTTCGCTGATATCCGCCGTTTCAGTCACATAGATATCCACCTCAGGGGCCAGGAAGGAACCGTGGATGATACGGACTTTGGCTTCGGTGGCAACACGACGCGGCTGGTCAAGCAGCACCAGAGGCGTGATTTCTTCTTCGCCCAGAGATCCCAGGGCCAGGACACTGTAAAAAATGCCTGCCGCCAAATCCAGATCAGCATCAATCGCAACGATGGAGTTGTCTGCATTAGCAGCAACCTTCACATTGTACTCCGCTGGGTCAACATTCAGATAGTCCGTAAAGTCCGGGAAAGCCAAGTCTTCAACCAACCGAATCTCATCATTTACCAGCACATCGACAGCGGGCGCATCGGAAACACCATGAACAACCCGCACTGCGGCTTTGCTGTTGGCATCCATCACGTCAAAGAAATTGCCATCCGGTGTGACTGCCAACAATGAGACAGGTGAATCGCCAGCAAAGCGATTGTTGATGGCTGCTACGACCAGATCAGTCCCTGCGGCTAAATCCAACGGGCCACTGTCAAACACTACTGTGTCTTGTCCTGGTAAGGTGATCCGCACCTGATAATCACCAGCAGGCACATCGATTGGCGCTGTGTAATCTTTAAATCCTAAAGTCGCTATCGGCGCTGACAATGCGTCTCCAGGCGCTGTTACATGAATATCGACATCTGGTGCTGCGGAAGAAGCATGAACCACTTGCAACCGAATGTTACCAGAGGCCAGACTGGTTTTGCTGTCGGCGATGATCAAAGGCTCGATGGTGTCGTCAGCCGCCGAGCCAACCGCAAAGACTTTGTGATCTGTTTGTGAGGTCAGACCAACAGTCGCTGGGCCAATCACAGTCGCCCGCTCACCGCCCGGTAGTATTGCCCGCACTTCTACAGCGTAGTTTGCAGCAATGAGTGTAAATTTTTCAGAGCTTTCTGCGTAATCAAGCCCCTGAACAACATCGGTACCTGCCAGGCGAATGTCCACAGCTGGTGCGTCAGAAACGGCATGTATGACACGAAGCTCAGCCGATCTTTCCGGAGGTACTGGTGGCAATGAAATGGATGAATCATCAGAGCTGGAGCTATTGCACGCAGCCAGTGTGGATACCATGGCCGCAGAAATAGCCAATCGTGTTAGTCCTTTCATGTGTATACCCTTCTTGATTGATGGTTGCACAAACTTTACGCCACCGTATCAAGAAGGGATCACGAAAAAACCGTTTTAAAAAATAACCAATAACTATGAAAAAAAACGACTGATCGGCTTTGATTAACCGTCGTATAAAATCGGTTTACTCCTGCACAAGGTGCGTAGGAAAGGGCAATACCGGAGCAAGTAGAGGCTGTCGCCAGCCGCGCAGTAACTCAGGTTCTGGCAACTGCAAACGCTCGTCATCGCGGATACGCCAACACCAGTTTAAAAACTCTGTTTGTTGACGCTTGGTCGCTAACAATTCTGCCGGTAACTGATGCTGTTTCGCAGCTTGCTGCACC
>SKGJ01000336.1 GCA_007117525.1 Alkalimonas sp. | reverse complement strand
ACTGACACCGGTGTTAATTGCCGTAGGTGTCCTAAGCCATGTGGCGGTGGACGCCGGTTATGTGCTGGTTATTCCGTTGGGTGCGGTGATCTTTTACGCCGCAGGTCGTCACCCTCTGGCGGGTATTGCCGCCGCTTTTGCCGGGGTGTCCGGTGGCTTTTCAGCAACCTTCTTTATTCCATCCAGCCTCGACCCAATGCTGGCTGCATTTACCCAGGAAGCCGTCAACTTATCGGCGCATCCGGCCGCTGCCGATCTGGTGATTAATCCACTGAATAATTATTACTTTACCACCGCCTCAACATTCCTTGTCGTGCTTGTCGGCTGGTACCTGACCGATAAAGTGATTGAACCTCGTCTGAAAAACACCGAAGTGGATGCCGATGCTGCCGATTTGCCGGTGATGGATGAATTAACCAAGCGCGAGAAAAAAGGCTTGGCCTGGGCTGCCTTTTCGATGGTAGCGGCTTTCGTCCTGCTGGTTGTCTCTACCCTGCCCGAAGGCTCCGCCTGGCGCGCCAGCTCAGGCGAGCTGGCGGTCGCTGCCGCACCGCTCATGCAATCCATTGTGTCGCTGATTTTTATCTTTTTCCTGATACCGGGCGTGGTCTATGGCTATGTCGCCGGGACTGTGCGCAGCCACCGTGATATCGTCGAGGGCATGAGCAAGGCCATGAGCGGCATGGGCTACTACATTGTAATGGCATTCTTCTGTGCTCAATTCATTTATGCCTTTGGCCAGTCCAACCTGGGCGCCTTAATGGCGATTAAAGGAGCCAACTGGTTAAAAGAAATGGCATTCCCAATGGGCTTTACCCTGATTGGCATTGTGTTGCTGACCGGCTTTGTCAACCTGATGGTCGGCTCAGCCTCGGCCAAGTGGGCTTTGATTGGTGCCATCATGGTGCCGATGCTGATGGAACTGGGAGTGTCACCGGATTTAACCCAAGCGGCCTACCGGGTAGGTGATTCCAGCACCAACATCATTACGCCATTGCTGCCTTACTTTCCACTGATCGTGGTATTCTGCCAGAAGTATGTGAAGTCCAGTGGTATTGGCACTCTGATCTCCCTGATGCTGCCCTTTACCGTCGCCTTCCTGATCTGCTGGACAGCCTTCCTGCTGATGTTCTGGGGACTGAATATCCCACTGGGTATTGGCGCCAGCCATAGCTTTCCAGCTGCTGGCTAACGGCCAACCTATGCTCAAAAGCCCTGTGTAAGCGACGGGGCTTTTTTATTGTCTTACTCTAACCTCCCACTTTTTCATGGGCGGTTTTGCTTTGGGATTGAGTTGCAAATTGATACCATAGCCTCAGGTTTTCTTAGCGATGCTAGGCAATGCGAATTCCACGGATTTTTGTTGATCACCCCTTAAACCTCACAGAGCTCGAGCTGCCGGATGAGGCAGCCGCGCATGTCGGTCGCGTTTTGCGGATGCAAGCAGGCGACGTCCTGCAACTCTTTAATGGCGATGGCCACAACTACCAGGCCAGCATTCTTGCCAGCAGCAAAAAATCAGTCCGGGTTGAGATCACTACGCAGCAGCCAAACCCAACCGAGTCCAGGCTTTGGTTGCATCTGGGACAAGTGATCTCGCGGGGCGATCGGATGGACTTTGCCATTCAAAAAGCCGTGGAATTGGGCGTCAGTGCCATCACGCCACTGTTTTCAGAACGCTGCGGTGTTAAGCTGGACGGCGAACGGCTGGAAAAAAAACAGCTGCAATGGCAAAAAATCGTGTACTCTGCCTGTGAGCAGTCCGGTCGAAGCATGGTGCCTCAGGTGCTGCCGGCTCAAACATTGCCCTCTTGGCTGGCAGAGCCGACAAAAGATCTCAAGCTCACCTTGCATCCCTGGGCAAAAGACACCATTAAGACACTGGCCCCCTGCAGCAAAATCCGGCTGATGATAGGCCCGGAAGGTGGCTTTAGCGACCCGGAAATGACTGCGGCCACTGCTGCTGGCTACCAGGGAATTCAACTTGGTCCCCGGGTCCTTCGTACCGAAACCGCAGCACTCACGGCCATCAGCGCCTTGCAGCTGCAATTTGGCGATCTCGCCTGAGGAAGCTATGACTGCACCCATACTAGGCATCGTGATGGATCCAATTGCGGACATCACCATCAAAAAAGACACCAGCTTTGCCATGCTGCTGGAGGCCCAGCGCCGTGGCTACACCATTCATTACATGGAGATGGCGGACTTGTACCTGCTGGAAGGGCAGGCCCGCGCCAGAAGCCGATTGCTCATGGTCGAAGAGGATCCAACCAACTGGTACCAGTTTGGTCAAGAGCAGGATATTGCGCTGGCTGAGCTGGATGTCGTGCTGATGCGCAAAGATCCCCCCTTTGATACCGAGTACATTTATGCCACCTACATGCTGGAGTTGGCAGAGCAACAAGGCACCCTGATCGTCAACAAGCCGCAGAGCCTGCGCGATGCCAATGAAAAGCTCTATACCAGCTGGTTCAGTGAACTCACCCCCACCACCCTGGTCAGCCGTGACAGCGCACGCCTAAAAGCATTCTGGCAGCAGCATCAGGATGTGATCATTAAACCGCTCGATGGCATGGGTGGCGCTTCGATATTTCGCTTAAAAGCCGATGATCCCAATGTCGGTGTGGTGCTGGAAACACTGACCGCCCACAACAGCCGTTACGCCATGGCACAGACCTTTATTCCCGCCATCAAAGATGGGGATAAACGCATTTTGATGATCAATGGCGAGCCGGTGCCTTATGTGCTGGCCCGGATCCCGGCGCAAGGGGAGACCCGTGGCAACCTGGCGGCCGGTGGCCGGGGCGAAGTCCGACCGCTGAGCGCTAGTGACAGAGCCATCGCTGAAGCGGTTGGCCCGACCTTGAAAGCCAAGGGCCTTATTTTTGTCGGCCTGGATGTCATTGGTGATAAACTGACTGAAATCAATGTCACCAGCCCAACCTGTGTACGGGAAATTGAAGCCGAAGCACCGGTGCAAATTACCGGCTTGCTGTTTGACGCCATTGAGCAACAGATTGGCAGTCGCAAGCCAGCTTAAGGAGTTCGCCATGAGTAGCTTTGAGCACCACTTTTTAATCGCCATGCCGTCCCTGCAAGATCCGTTTTTTCAGCGCAGTGTCACTTACATTTGCGAACACAATGACGAAGGTGCCATGGGCATTGTGATCAATCACCCGCTCAAAGCCACCATTGGCGATCTGCTGCAGCAGCTTGATATCGAGTACGATGCCAACAACCCGATTGCCGAGCGTGCGGTGTGCGCCGGTGGCCCTGTACAAGCCGATCGCGGCTTTGTGCTGCACAGTGCCCAACCTGGCTACATGAGCAGCATGACACTGGATGATGCGCTGATGATCACCACTTCCAAAGATATCTTGCAGCGCCTGACCACACCGGAAGGCCCGGAAAAATTTCTGCTGGCACTGGGCTATGCCGGCTGGGTTGCAGGTCAGCTGGAACAGGAAATCGCCGACAACTCCTGGCTGGTGATCCCCGCCGATCCCGCCATCATTTTTGATATGGCGCACGCCTACAAATGGCAGGCTGCTACCAAAAAAATGGGCATCGAAGCCTGGCAGCTCACCGGCGATGCAGGGCATGCCTGATGAACCAGCACAAATACCGCTCCGTTCTCAGCTTTGACTACGGCACCAAAAGTATAGGCGTTGCCATTGGTCAGGAGCTGACCGGCAGTGCCAGCCTGTTGCCGGCTTTAAAAGCCCGCGATGGGATCCCAGACTGGAGCCAGATAGAAAAGCTACTCAGTGAATGGCAACCGGATCTGCTGCTGGTGGGCCTGCCGCTGAATATGGATGGCACTGAGCAAGACTTTACCGTCCGTACCCGCAAGTTTGCCAACCGGCTGCATGGCCGCTTCGGCTTACCGGTTGAGCTGCACGACGAACGCCTGACCACCGCCGATGCCAGACAGCAGCTGTTTGCCGAAGGCGGTTTTCGTAACCTCGGCAAAGACAAAGTGGACAGCGTCTCGGCGGCGATAATTTTTGAGAGCTGGTATGAAAACAAAGCCTGACAATCCCCTGCTCAAACCCGGTTACTACCAGCATTACAAAGGACACTACTATCAGGTGCTGGACGTTGCACGGCACAGTGAAACCGAAGAATGGCTGGTGATTTACCGGCCTCTTTACGGCGATGGCGGGCTTTGGGCTCGCCCTTTGGCGATGTT
>SKGJ01000112.1 GCA_007117525.1 Alkalimonas sp. | reverse complement strand
GCTACCCGAATTTATCCACTACCCAATGGCGGGTGGTGGCCGATCACAAGCATTTGCGTTATTTCTTTGAAACCGCGCTGACGCCCAATACCTTTTGGGTCGATCTGACGAAACTGGATTTCAGCGAAAATGCCCCGGTCAAAGTGCTGCGCGCCGATGCCAATCAGGTGTATGCCGGTGAAACCTCGGCCAAGTTCACTGAGGCACAAGCTTTTCAGTTTTTAGGACTTTAAGCAAAACTCATGGCCTGGTGGTGGCTGTGCTAAGCTGAATAGACAGTTCACAGCACAGCCTGCCCCACCCAAGCAGTCCCGCTTTCGGAGGCTTATGCAGCGCAGTACCCAAGGCACCAAGGCCATCAGCTTTAGCCGCTTCCTGTTTCAGTGGTTGCTCTGCGCACTACTGCCTTTTATCGGATTTAGCGCCTGGTATGCCTATCAACAAGCCTACCAGTCCACTGAAAGTTATGCGATTGAGTTTGCCAATCAGGTTGCCGAGCACATTCAAACTGAAACACAGCGCTTTTTACTGCAGCCTGAGCGACAACTTGAAGCCGTCATAGCGCTGGGACAAGCAGACTTGCTGCAGTTGGATGCCCCCTATCAATTGGTGAAGCAGCTGGCTGTGTTGCAACAACAGGCACCGAACTTAACCTTCTTGTCTTTCGGCCTTGTCGATGGGCAGTATGTCTCCAGTGCGCGCCCACCCGAGCCCAACAGCAATCTGGAAGGTATTTTTTCGTTGATTGAGCATGATCGCCATTTAACCTTTGTTGATATTAATGATGATTTAACCATTCAGCCCCAAAAGAAACCGAGATCAAAGGCGCATTACGATAGCCGGGAACGCTCATGGTTTCGTCATGCGATTGAACAAGGAAAACCCAGCTGGTACCCGGTTGGACGTTACCAGGCCTACGATTCTTTAGGCGTTGGTATTTCCGCCCCGGTACTGGACAGCCATGGGCAGTTTTTGGGCGTAGCCACGGCCGATATCGCCCTGAACCAACTGAGCCATTTTTTGCAAACCACAGCTGAAAGCAAGCATGGGCTCTATTTCGTCGCCGAGCCAGATGGCGCCTTGCTGGCCGTCTCGGATGCATCGCCAACCTTTCAGGTACTTGAAGTGGGCTACCAGCGGATTGATGCGAATAATGCCACCCATCCTGTCATTCGGTTGATGTGGCAACACCATCAAAGTGGAAAGTCTGGCCAAATGATGACAACGCACAATGGCAATCAGTTTGTCATTCATCTGCAGTCGCTGCCATTGACCAATGGGCCTGAGTTATTGATTGCCATGGCACACCCTCAGGAAATGTTTACGGGTCCACTCAATCGATTGGCAACAACCCTCATGACCGTCTTCTTTTTCATGACCGTCGTCAGCATGCTGGTGATGCTGTTGGTGGCGCGCCGGGTCACCCGGCCTTTAACGGCGTTAAGCCGTTGGGCCGAGCAATTGTCGCAACAAAACTGGCAAGCACCAGAACCTTCATCTGGCGGCATCAAAGAGCTGCAGGTGGTCAATGCTGATTTGAAGCAGATGGCAACGCAATTACAAAGCCAGACCGAACAACTGGCACAAAAAGTAGAGCACAGAACCGAAGAGCTACAGCGTACCTTGATGCTGCTGCAACACATTCTGCGCTCTGCGGCCGGACTCTGCATTGTGGTAACCAATCCAAACGGAAAAATCATCTTATTCAATAGAGGCGCTGAGCTATTAACCGGCTACAGTGCCGCCGAAGCGCTAACTAAAGACGATCTGTTCTTTTTGCATACCTCCGAACAAACCGGGATGGATGCGACAAGTTTTATTAGTAGCCTGTTACTGCAGAGCAACGTGTCACAACTAACCCATTACCGACATAAATCTGGGCATTTGTGCCCCATATCGCTGCTGGTGACCCCGATCCTCGATAAGCAAGAAAAGCTCAGTGGCTACCTGTTTATAGCCCAGGACCAAACCCAGCAGCAAAAATTAAACCAATTAAAAAGTGATTTTGTTTCCACCGTCAGTCATGAGCTGCGTACTCCACTGACCTCCATCGCCGCATCGCTGAAGTTGCTAAACGCAGGGGCTTTGGGTGCATTGGCTGAACCTCAGCAGCGGTTAACCGACATCGCCGAACAAAACTGCCTGCGCTTGCAACAACTGATCAATGACTTACTGGATATGGATAAGTTGCTGGCAGGACAGATGGATTTCCAGCTTCAAGCCTGCTCAATCGACACCCTAGTACAGGATGCACTCAGGCAAAATGCAGCCTACGCCAATGAGCAGCAGGTAGCTCTTACTTTCACACAGCCTGACGTTGATGGCCTGGTATTGGTGGATGAACGCCGCTTTCAGCAGGTGATGTCCAATCTGCTGTCCAATGCGGTGAAGTTTTCGCCACCAGGCAGCGAGGTACACATTCAGGTTGAGCCACAAGCAAACGCCGTGCTGATCCGGGTGATCGATCAAGGCTGCGGTATCCCGACTGACTTTCAGCCCAAGCTGTTTGAAAAGTTTTCCCAGGCTGAGGCCGTCAATACCCGTCAGCATCAGGGCACTGGTCTTGGTCTGGCCATTTGCAAACAACTGGTCGAGCAAATGCATGGCAGCATTGGTTTTCGCTCAGAGCAGGGTGTGGGCACTGAGTTTTATGTGGAATTTCCACTTCACCAGCCATAACCGCTGCGACATTGTTAATGCCCTTCTAACAACACAAAGCCCAACATCAAGCCAATACCGGTGAACAAGGCCAGATGCTGTGACAGCAGCCGTTGTTGCCATAAGCCTTTTAGCAATGGATAGAGATCGATCAAGGCAATGTATAAGAAACCACCTGCCGTAATGGCCAATAACGCTGCCAGTGGCAATACCAGCCATTGGCCTGCCAGATAGAGCAACAAAGCGCCGGCAAACACCGGCAGGCTGCACAGCGCATTTAATGCGATGGCACGCTTAAAACTGGCACCGCCATGCAGCAGGATGGCCACATCCGACAATTCCTTCGGCAGCTCATGCCACACCACCGCCAGCGTGGTGGCCCAGCCCAGCGCCGGGTCGACCAGAAAGCTGGCGCCTATCAGAATGCCATCGACCGCATTGTGCAGGCCATCGCCCAGCAGATTCATCCGGGCATAGGCCGGCAGCTTTTCTTCCTGCGTTGGCAGCTCATGACGGTGCCAGTGCAATCCCTGCTCCAGTCCATGGAACAACAAAAACCGCATAGAACTGCCAGCATTACCGGATGCGGTGAGGTTGAGAGCTCTAAGGCTTCCGGAATCAGATGCAAAAAAGCACTGCCCAGTAACACGCCAATGGCCAGGCACAACAACAAAGGCTGCAGCCACTTCAGCCAGGGGCGTGCCAGCAGCAATAACACACCACCGCACACGGCTACCAGCACCACCAAGGATGCAGCCAACATCAACTGCCACAGCATAACAACTCCAGAATTGTGATAATATCACAATTAGTCTAGCGCAGTTTAGAGTCTGTTGCTCTAGCCCTGACGTGCTTTAAATCGTGGATTACTTTTGCAAATAACAAAAACTTTGCCACGCCGTTTGACGATTTGGCAGTCCGGGTGACGATTTTTAGCGGACTTCAACGACGACAACACTTTCATCAGGCATCTCCTTTAGTTGTCAAAAAACGACCAAACTTCTTGCCGAAGTTGGCCATCCGCCCTTCACTGCTGATTTGCTTCTGCTTGCCGGTGTAAAAGGGGTGCGAGGCGCTGGAAACATCCAGCGGCACATAAGGGTAGGTGTTGCCATCACGCCAGGTTTTGGTACGCTCGGTTTGAATGGTGGAGCCGACCAAAAAATAGGCATCGGCTGCCATATCGTGAAACAGTACCTGACGGTACTCAGGATGGATATTGGGTTTCATGCGATCTCCTAGCGCTCAACAGTAGAGATCCCATTTTATTGCGAATGATTCTTAATTTCAATTACTTTGTAATAGTATCACAAATTAATTTATTATCCCAGTGCGGTATCCAGCACCAGCATCAAGACAAACCCCAGCATCAGGCCATTGGTGGCGGCCATTTCATGGCCCTGCCGGTGCGACTCCGGGATCATTTCATGGCTAATCACAAACAACATCGCACCTGCCGCCATCGCCAGGCCCCAGGGCAGCAGCATCGGGTTGGTCATCACGATGGCGCCGGTCACCGCCATGATGGGCTCCACCAAGCCAGATAACAT
>SKGJ01000131.1 GCA_007117525.1 Alkalimonas sp. | reverse complement strand
TTGCTGAATCAGCCGCTGAACTCTGTGTTGACGGCTTGGCTGAGCTTGCTTGCGCGGACTGGGGTTGCAGGTTTTCTTTCGATGCCTCCAGCATGGCGGCAACCTTCGCCGGATCCACCCGTTGCATCAACGCCTTGAATGGTTCGATGCGGTGGTTTAGCAAGGGCTGCTGGTAGTTGTGCCAGCCAAAGTTATCTTGCAAAAACTGTTGTGCCTGTCCGGTCATCGTCGGCAGAATCGGGCTTAAGTAGTGCATCAAGACCCGAAACAAGTTCAAGCCCATCGAGCAGACAGCATGGGCTTCGGCCTGTTTGCTTTCGTCTTTGACCAGCACCCAGGGCGCTTTGGCATCGATGTACTGGTTGGCTTTATCGGCCAGCGCCATGATCTCACGTACCGCTCTGGCGTAATCGCGGCTTTCGTAGTGGCTGGCAATGCGCTCACCGGCTGCGGTGAATTCCTGAAACAGCTCGGGCTCTGCCAGGCTGTCGGCCAGGGTTGCATCGAAGCGCTTGGTGATAAAGCCGGCACAGCGACTGGCAATGTTGACCACTTTGCCGACCAGATCGGCATTTACTTTCTGCACAAAGTCATCCAGATTCAAATCCAGATCGGTGATGGCAGCGCTAAGCTTGGATGCAAAGTAATAGCGCAGGTATTCCGGGTTTAACTGCTCAAGATAGCTTCTGGCTTTGATAAAGGTGCCTTTGGACTTGGACATCTTGGCGCCATTGACGGTGACAAAGCCATGGGCAAAAACTGCGTTGGGTTTGCGAAAGCCCGCGCCCTCCAGCATGGCCGGCCAAAACAAGCTGTGGAAGTAAATGATGTCTTTGCCGATAAAGTGGTACACCTCGGCACTGGAGTCCTTGGCCCAAAAAGCATCAAAGTCCAGTCCCCGCTGTTTGCACAGGGCTTTAAAGCTGGCCAGGTAGCCAATGGGTGCATCCAGCCAGACGTAGAAAAACTTGCCGGGTGCTCCCGGGATTTCAAAGCCAAAGTAGGGCGCATCCCGGCTGATATCCCACATTTGCAGGCCATCGGTAAACCACTCTTGCAGCTTGTTGGCCATTTCTTCTTGCAAGGAGCCGCTGCGGGTCCAGTCTTTTAGCATTTGTTCAAAGGCCGGCAAGTCAAAAAAGAAATGCTCGCTGTCTTTGAGTACCGGGGTGGCCCCGGAAATAACCGAGCGTGGGTTTTTCACGTCGGTTGGGCTGTAGGTAGCACCACAGACATCGCAGCTGTCGCCATTTTGATCCAGAGCACCGCACTTCGGGCAATCGCCTTTGACAAAGCGATCGGGCAGGAACATCTGCTTTTCCGGATCGAACAGCTGACTGATGGTTTTGCGTTTAATGTGACCTGCAGCATCCAGTCGCTGATAAATCAGGTTCGCCAGTTCCTGGTTCTCCGGGCTATGGGTGGAGTGGTACTGGTCAAATTCAATGGCAAAGTCTTTAAAATCCGCCTGGTGCTCGATGCTGGTTTGGGCAATCATTTGCTCTGGCGACAGACCTTGTTGCTGCGCCTTCAGCATGATGGGGGTACCGTGCGCATCGTCGGCACAGACATAATAACAATCATGGCCACGGCCTTTTTGGAAGCGTGACCAGATATCGGTCTGAATGTACTCCAGCAGGTGCCCAAGGTGGATCGGGCCATTGGCATAAGGCAAAGCACTGGTGATCAGGATCTGGCGTTTCGACATCAATGAGAACTCTTGGCAAAATACAGGAAAAAGAATGCAGGGATGATACAATACCTGCGGCCGGATCGCATCCATCCTGACCCGACTTCGACACAATTAAGCGCATTCTTTTGCAGGGACATCGACACCATGCTGAATTGGTTTTCATCCAAGGGCTCAGACAGCCGCACCACGGCGTCACCCTCCAGCCCTTCGCCGTCTGATACACCGGCAGCTGAAGCACCGGCTGCAAACTACATTTTCCAGCAGGTTCGTCGCCTGGTACTGGTCGCCTCCGGTAAAGGGGGCGTTGGAAAGTCCACCACGGCCGTGAATCTGGCGATGGCGCTGCAGGCTCAGGGGCTGCGGGCCGGGATTCTGGATGCCGATATCTACGGCCCTTCAATTCCTACGATGCTGGGCCTGGCAGATGCCAAGGCCCAGAGCCGCGATGGCAAGCGCATGCAGCCGCTGGAGCAAGCCGGTCTGGTGGTGCAATCCATTGGTTTTCTGGTCTCGCCTGAAAAAGCCACCGTCTGGCGCGGCCCGATGGCCAGCCAAGCCTTACTGCAACTGATTCATGAAACACAGTGGCCAGAGCTGGATGTGCTGATTGTGGATATGCCGCCCGGTACCGGCGATATTCAGCTGACGCTGGCGCAAAAACTAAGCGTGAGCGGCGCGGTCATTGTAACGACGCCGCAGGATGTGGCCTTGCTGGATGCACAAAAAGCCATTGCCATGTTCCAGCAGGTGCAGATCCCGGTACTCGGCCTGGTGGAAAATATGAGTTACTATCAGTGCCCGGCCTGTGGGCACGAGGATCCGGTTTTTGGTCAGGATGGCGGGGCAGCATTGGCCGCTCGTTATCAGTTGCCGGTGTTGGCGCAGTTACCACTTAACAGCCGGATCCGGCTTTGTGCCGATCAGGGCCTGCCGATTTTATTGAGTGACGACCCGGCCGATGATGCGTTGTGTGAGCCGTACTTGCAGATGGCAGAGCAGCTGATGCATCAGTTGTCTGCTGTTGCGGCCAGCGACAAGGGCCCCACCATTGTGATGACAGACGATTAATGACAATAACAACTGGCAGCTTTAGCCAAACCTATGGAAAGCAAGCATGAGATTATGTGATCGTGATATTGAGCGTTATCTGGATGAGAACCGGATCTGCATTGAGCCCCGGCCAGCCAAAGACATGATCAGCGGTGTCAGTGTGGATATCCGTCTGGGCAACAAGTTTCGGGTGTTCCAGGCGCATGCTGCACCTTACATTGATTTAAGCGGTCCAAGAGCCGATGTCGACCGGGCCCTGAACTCGGTGATGAGCGATGAGATCGACATTGACGATGATGGCGTCTTTATCTTGCACCCCTCCGAGCTGGCGCTGGCCATGACGCTGGAGTCTGTCACCTTGCCGGCGGATATTGTCGGCTGGCTGGATGGACGCTCTTCGCTGGCACGGTTGGGCTTAATGGTGCATGTCACGGCCCACCGCATCGATCCGGGTTGGTCGGGCAACATTGTGTTGGAGTTTTACAACAGCGGCAAGCTGCCATTGGCCCTCAGGCCCAAGATGAAAATTGGTGCCCTCAACTTTGAATTAATGACCGGGGAAGCCGAGCGCCCATACAACAAGCGGGACGATGCCAAGTACAAGCAGCAGACTGGGGCTGTGGCCAGCCGGATCGGAGAGGACGACAAAGGAAGCCGGTTGTAAAGCCGGGTGTCGGAAAATAAAAAGCCCATGCAGAGCATGGGCCAAAAGATAAGCAATAAAGCAAAAAATGAAGCGCGATGATTATGCAATAAAACTGCATAGTCTGGCAAGAGCCTGCTGGTGAATTTCTTTCACTTTTTGGCCTTTTTTTGCAACAAGGAGTTCCAATGAAACTTTTTGGTTCCATTCCATCGCCATATGTCCGCAGGATCCGTCTGCTGCTGGCTGACAGCGCCTATGAGTTTGTTAATCTGAATATTTTCTCCGAACAGGATCGTGCTACTTTAGTGCGGCTGAACCCCACTCGAAAAATCCCGATGCTGTTGGATGGCGACCAGGTGATTTTTGATTCGGGCTTAATTTACCGGTACCTCAGTGAAAAACTCGGTCGGCCATTGCTGAGCTGGGCGCAGGAGAATCAGGTGGTGCTGATCAATGCGGTCAATGACTCTTTGGTCGAGCTGTTGCTTTGCCAGCGCTCGGGCTTGGATACCAGTGATGACAAACTGTTTTTTAACTTGCAGCGGGAGCGGGTGGCTGAAGTGCTGGCGGTGCTGGAGCAACAGGCTGCACAGCAGCACTTTAGCGACTGGAATTACGCAGCAATCTGTTTGTACAGCCTGCTCGACTGGATTGATTTTCGCCAGCTGTGGTCATTGGAGCCTTTCCCGACGTTGCAGCAGTTTGTCGCCGCCAACCAACATCAAGCTGGTGTGGCGTTGAGCGATCCCAGGAAAGGCAGCTGACACTGCCTAAAATTGCTGCAGTTGAACGCGCCAGCATTGATTTTGCGCCGATAATCCGTATGATAGGCGCTAAGTC
>SKGJ01000181.1 GCA_007117525.1 Alkalimonas sp. | reverse complement strand
CCGGCTGCCGAAGAAGACTTTTTGCAGTGTTTGAACCCGGACTCGCTGGTGGTGAAACAAGGTTGGGTCGAGCCATCATTAACGCAAGCCGAAGCTGGCAAAGCGTATCAGTTTGAGCGCGAGGGCTATTACTGCGCCGACAGTCTGGATTCGACACCAGAGCGCCCGGTATTTAACCGTACCGTTGGCTTACGTGACAGCTGGAACGACGGCGCTTAAAAGACCGCTGCTTTGTCTGGGAAAGGGCCTGCTTGCATGGCCCTTTTTTATTGATTAGCGGCCTTTTCGCAGCAGCAAACCCAAGCCCAGGATGACGGCAATCACCCCCAGCACCAAATAGAGCACCGTGTTGTCGGTGGGGTTCCCGGTCAGCACTTCAGTGATTTGCGATGCGGTTGAATGGTACTCGGTGTAGGAAAAATAGAGTAAGATGGCTCCGGCAACCAGAGCTGCAATTCCGATGATCCGTTGCATAACACCTCGCTTTGTTGATTGAGTTTTTATTGCTGTAGGGCTTGTTGACCCTTGTCCTCATAATCCTAGTTGAAAATCAGAAAATTGCTTGGTATTTTCGAAGTTTACAGATTGCGATGGTGGTTATGGCCCTTTGTTGCGGCAGTGACACCAAGGCATCATAGGGCAGCAGCGGGAAATAAAAGATGGCATCGGGGCGTGACGAAAAAATAGAGCTGGAGCACGAAGCGGCCCGAATTTTTATGCGGCTGTACGAACGCGACTTTGGCGTTAAAATGCGTCATATCTGGCACAATGAACCGCGCCGGCCAGATGTTTCCTGCTATTACGACGATCAAAAGCTGGATCTGGAAATTGCCCACCTGTACGGCAGTGAAGCCGAAGCCATGCATATCCTTGGACGTGAGCTCAGTCCGCATACCCACCGTGAGCTGCTGCAGTTGATGCGAATGCCGGCGGAGGCCCGGCTGGTGGCCGCATTGAACAGTTTATTGGCCAGTAAGGCTGAAAAACGCTACGACAGCAAGCGTGTCTGGTTGGTGATCCGCAATGCCAACCCCTTGTGGACCCGGGATGAAATGCTGGCACATTTTCCACGACTGCATCTACCGGCCTCACACCCTTTTGAACAAGTCTGGGTGATTGGCGACATGCTTGGAGAAAGCGGGTTGTTGGCGCTTTACCCTCCCTTACAGCAAGTGCATGACAAGCAAAAGGAAAGGACCTAATGCTGAATTTTTATCACCGTATGGCTACTCTACTGGCGCCTGGCTTTTGGTTGGTGTTTGCCGGAGCTCTTGCTTCCGGTCTGGTGTTTGTTTGGCAGCTGTGGCACAGCAGCGCGCCACATCAAAGCTCGGTGCTGTTCTGGCTACTGCTGATGCTGGTTTGTTTGGCGGCTTTGTTGGTGATTAAATTATTTCGAACACCAGCCCCGCGGATCACCAGCGACATGGGCTTCTGGCAGCGACTGAAAGCCAGGGTGGTGCGGTTGGGCTACTTGTTGCTTGCGCTGATGACCAGCGGTTTGCTGCTTGCCATCGCCGTGCTGGGATTGCGGGTGGGTTTTGGCAGCTTGATGCGCTTGTTGCTTGGAGCCTGATGGATGCGCTGGGATATATTTTGCCGGGTGATCGATAACTTTGGTGATATCGGTGTTTGTTGGCGCCTGGCCAGTCAGTTGCGGCAAGAGTATGGTCTGAATATCCGGCTCTGGGTGGATGATTTAGTCAGTTTTCAGCGTATTTGCAGCGAGGTGCAGCCAGCGTTATCCCATCAAAGCTTGTCCGTTGGCGTCGAAGTGCTGCATTGGACAAAGGATGTTGATGGGCTGGTCGCTGAAGTTGGGAGCGCCGAGGTGGTGATTGAAGCTTTTGCTTGCGAGCTGCCGTCCAGTTACCTCAACGCCATGGTGCAGGCCAAAGTGGCGCCCATCTGGCTGAATCTGGATTATTTGTCGGCCGAAGATTGGGTCGAGCAGTGCCATGGTTTGCCTTCACCACATCCTCAGCTGCCGCTGCAGAAGTATTTTTTCTTTCCCGGTTTTACCGACAAAACCGGCGGCTTGCTGCAACGAGCTGAACAACGTTGCCTGCAGCAGCACTGGCTGGCGCACGGTGGCCGGCAGCAGCTGCTGCATCATTTTGGTGTGCCCACGGCTGCGCAGTCCCATCCGCTTATTTGCCTTTTCGCATACAGCCATCCCGATCTGGCTGCTTTGCTAAGGCTTTGGGGACAGCAAACTGAGCCTGTAACTTGCCTGGTACCGGCCGGGGCTTTGGTGGAGCAGTTGCGTCAGCTCTGGCCAGAGCTAATCCACACCGATGTACTGCAACTTGGCCGCTTGCGTTTGCAGCTGTTGCCTTACCTGCCACAACAGCAGTTTGACCAACTGCTTTGGTGCGCCGATGTGAACTTTATTCGCGGTGAAGACTCACTGGTGCAGGCGATTTGGGCGGGTAAGCCCTTTGTTTGGCAGCTGTACCGACAAGATGAAGACCAGCAGCTGACCAAGTTGGCGGCGTTTTGGCAGCGGTTTACCGCTGATATGCCGTCTGAGCTGGAGCAGCGACTGTGGCCTTTGTGGTTGCATTGGAATAACCAACAAGGGGTTGTTGCCGATTGGCAAGCGGTGTTACCGCTATTACCAGATTGGCAGCAGCACTGTACACAATGGCATAGCCGGCTGAACCTGCAGGGGGATCTGGCAAAGAATCTGGTGCGTTTTGTTGAAAATAAATTTATACTAACGCCAAATTTTCCAGGTAAGAAGAAACTACTGTTATGATGAAAACTGCACAAGAATTGCGCGCTGGTCAGGTGATTATGGTCTCTGGCGAGCCGATGGTTATTTTAAAAGCAGAGTACAACAAATCCGGCCGCAATGCGGCTGTGGTTAAAATGAAGCTGAAAAACCTGCTGAACAGCCAGGGAACTGAAACAGTTTACCGTGCTGATGACAAGTTTGAACAAGTGATTCTGGAAAACAAAGAAGTCACTTATTCTTACTACGCTGATCCTATGTATGTCTTTATGGACGAAGAGTACAACCAGTACGAAGTTGAAGCCGAGAACATGGAAAGCGCCCTGAAGTATTTGGGTGATGGCATGCAGTGTACTTTGGTGTTCTATGGCGAGCGTCCTATTTCGGTAGATTTGCCGACCATCGTCGTGCGGGAAGTGGTCTACACGGAGCCTGCGGCCAAAGGCGATACCACTGGCAAAGTGATGAAGCCCGCTAAGCTGGATACCGGCTTTGAGCTGATGGTGCCAGCCTTTGTCGAAACCGGTGATCGGATTGAAATTGACACCCGGACCGACGAGTACCGCAGCCGGGCTAAAAGCTAAAAGCTATCGATTAACAACAAGGAGCTTCGGCTCCTTGTTTGTTTTTAAAGCGGCAGATTTACTCTGGGCAATACCAACACAAACGGTTTTTTCCCTGCTGTTTGGCCTGGTACAGCCTATCATCCGCTTGCTTCAGGCAATCCTCCAGCTTGTGTTGTCGGTTCGGCGAGCAACAGATACCCCCAGCGCTTAACGTGATCACATCGCTGACCGGGGAGAACTCATGGGGAATGGCCAGCTGAGCCAAGGCGGCAAAGCAATGCTCAATCAGTTGCTGGCTGCCATGTTCGGTGCTGTCTGGTAGCAGCATGACAAATTCTTCTCCGCCATAACGGGCAATAAAATCATGCGGGCGTTTTAAACTGTCTTTCAGGCAATGGGCAACCTGGTGCAGTACCTTGTCGCCGGCAGCATGACCATAGTGATCGTTGTATTCTTTGAAGTGATCGATGTCCAGCATCACCACACAAAGCTGACTTTGCTGACGGATGGCGCTGCGCCAATACTGTTCCAGCAGTTGACTGTAGCGACGCCGGTTGGCAATGCCGGTCAGTGGATCGATGTGTGCCAGCTGCTCCAGCATTTTTCGCTGGCGGGTCAGCTGCAGATGCAGTCGAACCCGGGCCTGCACTATGGCGGCGTGGAAGGGCTTGTAGATGTAATCACAAGCACCAAGGCGTAGCCCTTGTTCCTCATGGCTGCTGTCGTTTAGGGCGGTAATAAAAATAACCGGGATAGCACTGGTCAGGCTGTGGTGCTTTAATCGTTTAATCAGCTCGAAGCCACTGATGCCGGGCATCATCACATCCAGTAAGATCAAATCTGGCAGGTACTCGGTGGCTTTGCGTAGCCCTTGCTCAGCCGAGTGTGCCAAGGTCACATCGACATCCTGACGCAAAATATCCGACAAAATTTTCAGATTGGTTTTTTGATCAT
>SKGJ01000325.1 GCA_007117525.1 Alkalimonas sp. | reverse complement strand
TTAATGGCAGCAACCCGGCCATCAGCCGACACCAGGCTTCGGTACAAAGCCGGTTCCGACATGGCAACTCGACGAATGGCCTCAACTTTTTCAGCATTCAATTGACCGGGATGCAACAACAAGTCCTCGACCAACAAATCATCATCCAATGCTTCGGTATGCTGAAAGTTGGTAAGAGAATCTACCCGACTTGAATAAGGCGTCTGCCAGGCCTCATCGGTATAGCGCCAAATCAACGCCAGCATTTCTTCACTAAACACATCGCCGTCATTGGGCGCGATGGCGATCAGAATGTTGTCGGTTTTATTGAACTCATCCTGCATCTGCTCAAAAGCCAGCATCTGCGGATTGTCGGGTGAAAAAAAGATCCGATAATCACCACGGAAATACAAATTACTCATACCGGTAGCCATGATGGCAATGGCTAAAAAAGCCAGCAGTATGGTCTTCCAGGGGTGACGCAGCGCACTGTTGAGCCAGAATTGCTGCATGATGCCTCCATAACTAGCGTTGTTATTCTCCCCATCCTGAGACGCAGCATCAGGATGGACATTATTTAATCCCAGCAAGGCTTTAGTGTAGCCTAAACCCCGGTAGAATGCGCGCACCCTGACAAGAAGGAAAACAATAAAAATCAAAAAATAATCATTTTATTTGCATTTTTAAAATAAAATGATCAATACTATTCAAGATGTGATTTCATTCGTCGGTAATTGTGGAGACAGGATGTCATTAGCCATTGTTTTTAGCAGGGCGCGCCATGGATTGGCCGCCCCCCTTGTTACCGTCGAAGTGCATATTGCCAATGGCTTACCAGCCTTTCATTTGGTTGGCTTACCCGAAGCCTCGGTCAAAGAGTCCAGAGACAGGGTCCGCAGTGCCCTGATCAACAGTGGTTTCGCCTTCCCGGATCGAAAAATTACCGTCAACCTGGCCCCGGCTGATCTGCCTAAAGAGGGCGGTCGCTTCGATTTGCCCATTGCTCTGGGCATTATTGTTGCCAGCGGCCAACTGGCAGAGCAGCACATTCAGGGCTATGAATTTGTCGGTGAGCTGGCCTTATCCGGTGACATTCGCCCCATTGTCGGCGAGATTCCGGTGGCCATGGCTTGCCGCGATGCCGGTCGTTCCAGCCTGATGCCTATGCCCAATGCCGAGCAAGCTCAGCAAGTACCCAAAGCACGGGTACTGGGCGCGACGCACTTGCTGCAAGTGCATAGTTTTTTGCAAGGCGCTCAGGACTTACCGGCTATTCCGGCTTTGCAGCAACACATTAAAGCACCAGTCCCAGACCTGTCCGAGGTGAAAGGCCAGACTGCGGCCAAACGAGCGTTGGAAATCGCCGCAGCTGGCGAGCACAACCTATTGATGTTGGGGCCGGCTGGTACCGGAAAATCGATGTTAGCGCAGCGGTTGCCGGGCATTTTACCGGACCTGACCGAAGAGGAAGCCCTGCAAACCGCCGCCTTGTATTCGATTGCCGGCATGCCCCGCTCAATGCAGGACTGGCAAGAGCGCCCTTTTCGTCAGCCGCATCACACCAGCTCAGCGGTCGCTTTGGTCGGTGGCGGCCCAGTGCCCAGACCCGGTGAGATTTCATTGGCGCACCATGGGGTGTTATTCCTGGATGAGCTGCCCGAGTTCCCACGAAAAGTATTGGATGTTCTGCGAGAGCCATTGGAAACCGGTTGGATCCATATTTCCAGGGCGGCTCGCCAGGCCGAGTTTCCAGCGCAGTTTCAATTGATTGCCGCCCTAAACCCCAGCCCGACCGGCCATCACGACGACGGCCGCGCCAGCCCAGAGCAGGTGATGCGTTATCTAAACCGGATTTCCGGGCCTTTTCTCGATCGGATTGAGCTGCAAATTGATGTGCCGCTGCTGCCCAAGGGGTTGCTAAGCCAGCACGACGCCAGCAGTGAAACCAGTGCCGAAGTGCGTCAGCGGGTCGTGGCAGCACGGACCATTCAATTAGGGCGGCAGGGCAAAGCCAATGCCCGGCTAACGGCAGCAGAGATCAATCAGCATTGCCCGCTCAGCGCGCAGGATGCCTCTTTTTTGGAAGACACCATTCACCATTTAAAGCTGTCTGCCCGCAGCTACCACAAGCTGATCAAAGTCGCGCGCACCATTGCCGACTTACAGCAACTGCCAGCGATCCGCAAAGAGCATCTGATGGAAGCGCTCAGCTACCGCGCACTCGAGCGGCTGCTGAGCTATCTGAAGAATTAAAGCTGTTTCCACTTCAATGGCTGGCCAGCATGAAATGGCACTATGGTGTCGCCATCTGTAAGTGCCAGCTCATCCGGTACCACCCAGTCCTGTCGTTGCAGCACGATCTGCCCGCTGTTGCGCGGCAGCCCATAGAAATCCGGGCCATAATGGCTGGCAAAACCTTCCAGTTTATCCAGACAGCCTAAATCGTCGAAGACTTCAGCATAGAGCTCAATAGCACAAGGTGCGCTGTAACAACCGGCGCAGCCACAGCTGGACTCTTTGCGATGTTTCACATGGGGGGCCGAATCGGTGCCGAGGAAAAACTTTGGTGAGCCTGATGCCACAGCGGCTCGCAGCGCCTGCTGATGGGTGCTGCGTTTTAGCACTGGCAAACAATAGTTGTGTGGCCGGATGCCCCCCACCAGCAAGTCGTTGCGGTTCAGCATCAGGTGCTGTGGCGTGATGGTGGCTGCCACATTGGCCGAAGCCTGTTGCACAAAGTGAGCAGCATCTGCTGTGGTGATGTGTTCAAACACCACTTTGAGCTCCGGCAAACGCGCTACGATGTGTTGCAGATAGCGATCAATAAACACCTTTTCCCGGTCAAAAATATCAATATCGGCGTTGGTAACTTCGCCGTGCACCAGCAGCAGCATGCCTTCTTTGGCCATGGCTTCAAACACGGGGTACAGGCTGTCCAGCGCACTGACGGCATCGCTGGAGTTGGTGGTAGCGCCCGCCGGATAAAGCTTGGCGGCAATGACACCCGCCGCTTTGGCGGCAGCAATGTCCTGCGCGGTGGTTTTATCGGTCAGAAAGAGCGTCATCAAGGGCTCAAAGTTGCTACCAGCAGGGCGTGCCGCCAAAATCCGCTCACGGTAGGCGACAGCCAGTTCGGCCGTAGTCACCGGTGGCACCAGGTTGGGCATGACAATGGCGCGCTGAAAAGTACGGGCCGTCGCCGGCACGGTATCCTGCAACAAATCACCATCACGAAAATGCAGGTGCCAGTCATCCGGGGTTTGAAGGGTCAGTTGATGCATAATAAAAGTCCTGTTGCCAGCCTGATTGCTTTTGCAGCTAGTATACCCAAATTACGACCCGGCAGCGATATTAGAAGGAACTTGCGAAAACTAACGGGCTGTTGGATAGTTAGGTCATGCAATCCCAGTCGCCAACAGGGCAGCGCCAGTGGAATTTCAACAAGGACTGATTTTCGCCATTCTTGCCATAACCGTTGCCTTTTTTCTATCGGGGCGCTGGCGGCATGACATGATAGCACTGGCCAGTTTGCTGGCCTGTGTGCTGGTGGGCCTGGTTCCTACCGATCAGGCCTTTAGTGGCTTTGGTCACCCGGCAGTAATCACCGTTGCTTGTGTGCTGGTGCTTAGTCAGGCGCTGCAGGCCACCGGTGCGGTCGACGTTTTGGCAATGAAAGTCTTACCCAAACAAGCTGGCCCCACTGTGACCATTAGCGCTCTGACCGCGCTGGCAGCCATTTTGTCGGCTTTTATGAACAATGTGGGAGCTCTGGCGCTGCTGATGCCGATTGCCATTCAGGTCGCCGCCCGCATTCAACTTGCCCCAGGTCAGGTGCTGATGCCACTCGCTTTTGGCTCCATTTTAGGCGGCATGACCACCTTAATCGGTACCCCTCCTAACTTGATCGTCTCCGGTTTTCGGGCTGAAACTGCCGAGCGTGGTTTTGCCATGTTTGATTACAGCCCTGTTGGCGTGCTGGTGGCTCTGGTCGGGGTTGCTTTTGTCGCGCTGATTGGCTGGCGGCTGGTACCGGCTCGCAGCAGGGCGGATGCCAGCAGTTTTGATACCGGCAAGTACTTGACCGAAGTTCGGATCACCTCGGACAGCAAACTGGTCAATATGCCACTTCGGGACTTTGAAAAAAAGCTGGAAGAGCTGGATGCACAAGTGGTCGGCATTGTCCGCAATAATTACCGGGCGCCCTCACCGCCGGGCTATTACCGTCTGGTCGACCAGGATGTGCTGATCATTGAAGCCGACCCTGAAAGCCTGGGTGCTT
>SKGJ01000358.1 GCA_007117525.1 Alkalimonas sp. | reverse complement strand
GTGGATCCGCCGGACCGCAGCATATTTTCTTGCGTCAATTGCAAACGGGAGCTTAGGCATGGAAGGCTTAATTCTGGCGATGATTTATCTCAGTGTCTTGGGCGCGCCCTTCGTTGGTTTTTTTATCAGCTCTGGCCCCTACAGCCTCAAAGCTGTGCTGTTTATTGCTATTGGTAGTATGGCAACTATTTCACTTGCCATGACGCTGGATATTCGGTTTAGCTGGCAGCCACTCAATGCAATGGCATGGGGGGCCTGGTATCTGGGTTACTGTGTGCTGGTATTCTCATTGTTGCGGTTAAAGCCGCGTTGGTTGGGGCGTCTGCTGACCTTTGTGGGCACAGTGCCGATGCTGGCGCTGGCTGCTATCAGCGTGCTTGGCATGATGGTGCTGTTTTTTGTAGCCGGTGACCTGGCGCCACAGCATCGTCAGTCACAAGACGGCCTGGTTTGCACCGTCTACACCAGTGGCAATGCCACCACAGCTTATAACTATCATGATGTGCATCTGACCAAGCCTTGGCCATGGTTACCGCTACTGGAGCGTCGTGTAGACGTCAACCGGATTTTGGATGACGGTCAATCCTTGCAGCAATCTTGCGAGCAGGCTTTGCAAATGGATTAGTGCTACTTTTCTTGCAACCAAATCGCCACTTTTTTAGCAAAGTAAGTCAGGATGCCATCGGCACCGGCGCGTTTGAAGGCCAGCAAGGACTCCATAATCACTGGTTTCTCTGCCAGCCAGCCGTTTTGAATGGCGGCCATGTGCATGGCGTACTCGCCGCTGACCTGGTACGCGTAGGTCGGGACGCCGAATTCATCTTTGACCCGCCGCACAATGTCTAAGTAAGGCATGCCGGGTTTGACCATCACCATATCGGCGCCTTCGGTTAAATCCAGCGCCACTTCGCGCAGTGCTTCGTCGCTGTTGGCCGGATCCATTTGATAGGTCTTTTTATCGCCGCCTTTTAGGTTGGCGGCGGAGCCGACTGCATCGCGGAAAGGGCCGTAGTAGCTGGAAGCGTATTTGGCCGAGTAAGCCAGAATGCGGGTATGGACGAAGCCGGCTTCTTCCAGCGCTTCACGAATCGCCCCAATGCGGCCATCCATCATATCGGATGGTGCTACCACATCGGCGCCGGCTTCGGCATGCGACAGCGCTTGTTTTACCAACGCTGTGGTGGTGACATCATTCACCACATAGCCACTGTCATCAATGATGCCGTCCTGGCCATGGGTGGTGAAAGGGTCCAGGGCCACATCGGTAATGACGCCAAGCTCCGGCACGGCTGCTTTGAGTGCCCGTACTGCCCGCTGCGCCAGTCCGTCCGGGTTCCAGGCTTCTTCGGCCTGCAAGGATTTTTTCTCGGCCGGGGTAACGGGAAAAAGAGCAATGGCAGGAATGCCGAGCGCAGCCAGTTGTTTGGCTTCTTCGACCAGCAGATCAATACTGAGTCGCTCAATACCGGGCATTGAAGCAATGGCTTCGCGCTGCTGCTCACCTTCCAGCACAAAGACCGGGTAAATCAGGTCGTCGACTGAGAGTTTGTGCTCGGCCATCAGCCGGCGACTGAAATCGGCCTGACGCATACGGCGCATCCGGGTCCAGGGGAAATCATTCAGTGGTGGCATGTTGTGGATCCTTACTGCTGTTGGGCTCTGGTCGTAAGACTGTGATGGATGGGTGGCTTTGTACCCGGTTACGACCTTGATGCTTGGCCTGATAGAGGGCCTTATCGGCATAATGCACGTAAACTTCGATGCTGCTGTCGGCATTGGCAACGGCGGCAAAGCACCCGGCGCTCAGGGTAATGGCCAATTGATGCTGCTGAACGGGTAGGGGCTTTTCTGCCAGCAAGTGGCGAATACGCTCTGCCACCTGACTGGCACCGTCGGTATCGGTATTGGGCAATATCAGTGCAAATTCTTCGCCGCCATAACGACAGACGATGTCGCTGGTGCGTTTTAGCTGACTTTGCAGCAGACCGGCAACCTGGCGTATCACCTGATCGCCGGCCAGATGCCCATAGTCATCGTTGACTCGTTTAAAGTGATCGATATCCAGTAGCACCAGGGCCAGCGGACGCTGCTCACGCCGGCTTCGATTGAGCTCTGCCTGCATTTTACGCTCAAAATAGCCGCGGTTCTTCACACCAGAGAGGCTGTCGGTGGTGCTCTGGGTTTCAAGTTGCTGATTTTTGTCTGCCAGCTCCTGCAAGGTGATTTGCAGCTCTAAGGTTCGCTCCGACAAGGTGGCTTCCAGCTCGGATTCAAGCCAACGGATGTGCTTGCGATGCAGATAGCTGAGGCCAATCACCGCTATCACCAGGCCTATCAGGGTTCCTACACCCAGTGCCAGCAGCACTTCGGTTTGCAGCCAGAAATCAAGGCTCATGCCTGCTCTCCGTCGAGCCCCAGCAATTGGCAGCTGTTTTTCCAGCATTGTTGCTGTAGCTGCTCGATAGAAACGCCTTTGAGCTCGGCCAGATAGCTGGCAATGGCAGGTAAAAAGGCAGGTTCGTTGCGACGGTTCTTGGGCTTGGGGTTCAGGTTACGTGGCAACAGGTAGGGTGCGTCGGTTTCCAGGCAGATGCGATCCAGTGGCAGGTAATGAATGGCTTCAACCAGCTCGTGATGGCGGCGCTCGTCGCACAGCCAGCCAGTAATGCCGATAAAAAGACCTAAATCGAGGTAGGCGCCCAGTTGTTCTTTACTGCCGGTAAAACAATGGGCAATACCGTGCTGGATGTTAAACTCTTGCAGCAGCGTCAATTGGGTGTCAAAGGCATCCCGCTCATGCAGGTAAACTGGCAGTTGCAGCTGTTGTGCCAGAGCCAATTGCTGTCTGAACACTGCAATTTGGCTTTGTTGCGAAGAAAAGTTGCGATTAAAATCCAGTCCACATTCGCCGATAGCCACCACCTCCGGCTCAGCAGCGTGTTGTTGCAACTGCTCGAGCCAATCGGTCTGAACATGGTCGGCCTGATGCGGGTGCACACCCGCAGTAGTCACGCAGTGGCGATGCTGCTGGCTCCAATCCAGATTTTGTCTGGCTTCTTGCAGATCAGAAGCAATCAGCAACCAACGGTTCACTCCGGCTTGTTGTGCATTGCGCCACAGAGCCTCGCGATCCGTATCGAATTGCGAACTGAACAGGTTGACGCCCAGATCAAACCAAGCCATGGTTTATTCGACCCGACGTACCCGGGTGGTCCGGTTGTTGCGATCATTGCCCATTAAAAAAGAACCCAGCGCAGCACGGCGGACATAGTGCTCTTGTCCAGGCTCAACCGGATAAAACTCGGCACTATTCTGTTGCCAGGTCTGACCGTTGTCGAAATGAATAATTAACTGATCGCGCGCACTTTTTTCTACTTGAATCACTGTGGCATGGATTCGATCAAGCTGCTCCTGCTGTCGTGGTGCCGGGGCGCCAAAATCGGCTTCTGAGCGGCGATCACTGGCCTGAGGAGCACGGCGATCGGCAGCTCGTTGCTGGCCTCTTGCTTGTGGTGTCAGCGAGCTGGCCAATTGATCGTAGCAGTCCAGGCGCTCGGTGGCGCTCTGCTGCTGCTGACATTGCAGCAAGGCTTGACGCAGGGGGGCTTCAGCTGCCAGGGCGGGAAGGCTGCAAAGTATGGCCAGACTGCTGACAACACAACAAAATCGCTTAGCGTTCATCGTTGATCTCCTGCTCAGGCTCTGTGCTGTCCTCAGCTTTTGGTTGGTAGAAACGTCCCAACAGCAAGCCACATTCAAACAGAATCCACATCGGAATGGCCAACAGGGTTTGGGAAATCACATCCGGAGGGGTCAGTAGCATGCCGGCGATAAAGGCGCCGACCACGATGTAGGGACGTTTAGCAGCCAGTGCCTGGGGGGTGGTGGTGCCGGACCAGATCAGCAGCAGGATGACTACGGGAATTTCAAAGGCGATGCCGAACGCAAAAAACAACTTCAACACAAAGTTCAGGTAGCTGCTGATATCGGTGGCGATGGTGATGCTTTCCGGGGCGTAGCTGGTAAAAAAAGCAAAGGCAATTGGAAACACTACGTAGTACGCAAAGGCAATGCCGCCATAAAACAACAGGGTACTGGAGATGACCAAGGGGGCAACCAGCCGACGCTCTCGTTGATACAGTGCTGGGGCGATAAACTGCCAGAGCTGAAACAAGATGTACGGAATGGCCAGGGCAATCGCCACCATAAAAGTCAGTTTAAAGGGCGCAAAGAAGGGCGAGGCAACGTCGGTGGCAATCATG
>SKGJ01000418.1 GCA_007117525.1 Alkalimonas sp. | reverse complement strand
TGGTTCTCGTGATCCACCGTAATGCTGCCATTGAACAGGCCATGGATGGAGTCACGACGCAGCAAGCTGGCACGCTTTTCCAGGTCCCCTTCTTTGCCGCCCCGCACCACGATGGCACGCAGACGCAGCTTGCTGCTTGGGCCATTGCGTTCCAGCATCAGACGGGCCAGCAGACGGCCAATACGACCAAAACCGTACAGCACCACATCGGTCGGCTCGACACTGTCCGGGTTGTCAAGCAGATCTGCCAGCTCACGCTTCAGATAATCCTGCAGACTGGCGCCGTTGGAGGAATTCTTGTACTGGTAGGCATAAGCCAGTTTACCAATGTCGATACGGCCCGGGGCCAGATCCAGTTGACTGATGGCTTCTAAAATTGGAAAACTTTCCCGCAAACGGAGTTTTTGTCCTTCGTAACGCTCCACCATTTTGTGCGCTTTGATCAGCTCAATGGTGGTGGCATTGACCAGAGGCTTGCCATAGACCACAACTTCGACGCCTTTGTTGCGGTACAGGCGACCGATTAACGGCAGCATGTTCTCGGCAAATTCCTGGCGCTCCTGCCAGCTCTTCTGGTACTGTTCTTCGTGTGATAGGGTCATAATTCGGCCTTTTAACATCAGTCTGCTGAATGGAATGGGTACAGATACAGAGTCGCCCTTGCGAGCGGCGGCCTATTGTAATAGAAACTGAAAGGTTACCACAACAGTTACAGGTCTTTTTCCGGCCGAAACTGCAAGGAAACCGAATTAACGCAGTAGCGTTGACCCGTCGGTGCTGGGCCATCATCAAACACATGGCCGAGATGTGCATCGCAAGCGGCGCAAAGGATCTCGGTCCGCACCATGCCATGACTGTGATCCGGCTGGTAGCGCACTTTGCCATCCAGCGCCTGCCAAAAAGATGGCCAGCCACAGCCGGCATCAAACTTGGTTGCTGCGTCAAACAAATGCGCACCACAGCAAATGCAGTGGTAGCTGCCGGCAGCTTCTTGATACAACAGGTCCCCGGTAAAAGGTCGCTCGGTGCCTTTAAGCCGGGTTACCCGGTATTGCTCCGGGCTCAGTTGTTGTTGCCATTGCTGATCGGTTTTTTTCTGCATGCGGTTGCCTTTAAATAGTCAGTGCGTGATCGCTGTACGGGTAATCGTGCGCTTCCAGGCTTTCCTGATAGCTTTCCACCCGGTCGGCGGCAATGTCGGTTCGGTAAAACTGGGCAATGTGATAGACCGCATCGCCTTCATTCACCAAAGGCAATTTTAGCAAACCAATAATGATGCCGCTGTAAGGTGCTCTGATTTCCTGCTCCGACTCGCCAAAAGGATCGGACACCACCCCCAGCACGGTTTGATCTTTTTGCACCCGTGCCCCTTCACCGACAAAAGCCCGGAAAATACCACTTTGCGGTGCCCGCACCCAGGCGCTGGAACGTGCCATTACCGGCTCTGGTAGGGGTTTTCGCCGTGTTGCCGGCAGCATATCAAGCGCCCGCATAACCCGTAAAATGCCCTCGACCCCACCACGAATGGAGACTTCATCAAAGCGCAGCGCCTCGCCGGCTTCGTAGAGCAGTGTCGGAATTTTAAACTGGCCGGCGGCTTCGCGCAGAGAACCTCCGCGCAATTCCGAGTTCAGCAGCACCGGAGTGCCAAAGGCTTTGGCCAGCCGCAGCGCTTCCGGGTCGTCCAGATCGGCCCGTATCTGCGGCAAGTTAAAGCGATGCAAAGCACCGGTATGCAAATCAATGCCATGGGTCGACTGACTGACGATTTCCTGCATAAATAGCCGGGCCAACCGGCCTGCCATTGAGCCTTTGTTCGAGCCTGGGAAGCTGCGGTTGAGATCGCGCCGGTCGGGCAGGTAGCGGCTCTGGTTGATAAAGCCATGCAGGTTCACCACCGGCACCGCCAACAAGGTTCCTTTTAACCGCTTGAGCGCCGGCACCTTAAGCAAGCGGCGGATGATCTCCACCCCATTGATTTCATCACCATGAATGGCGGCACTGACAAAAAGTACCGGTCCCTGCTGACGGCCACACAGCACTTGCACCGGCATGGTAACCGGCGTGTGAGTGTACAGCTTGCTGCCTTTGACATCGATGGTTTTGCGCTCGCCGGGCAAAACCTCAACGCCACCAATCCGGATGCTGTTGTTGCGGGGGTTGGTGGCCATTTAACCCCGCCCTTTGGTTTTGGTGCGGTTGGGTTTGGCATTTTTTTCAATAAAATCGATGATGGCGCCGGCAATGTCTTTGCCGGATGCACCTTCAATGCCTTCCAGACCAGGCGAGGAGTTAACCTCCATCACCACAGGGCCATGGTTGGAGCGCAGCAAATCAACACCACAGACGTTCAGGCCCATCACTTTGGCGGCGCGAATAGCAGTAGCACGCTCCTCCGGGGTAATGCGGCACAACTGAGCAGTACCGCCACGATGCAGATTGGAGCGAAACTCCCCTTCTTTAGCCTGACGTTTCATCGCCGCTACCACTTTGCCGCCGATGACAAAAGCACGGATATCGGAGCCCTTGGCTTCTTTGATAAACTCCTGCACCAGTATGTGCTGCTTCAGGCCCATAAAAGCCTGAATCACACTTTCTGCCGCCTGGTTGGTTTCTGCCAACACCACGCCAATGCCCTGGGTGCCTTCCAACAATTTGATCACCGCCGGGGCGCCGCCGACGATGCTGAGCAGGTCTTCGACATCATCCGGCGAGTGGGCAAAGCTGGTGACCGGCAAGCCAATGCCTTTGCGCGACAACAACTGCAGGCTGCGCAATTTGTCCCGGGCCCGGCTGATCGCCACCGACTCATTCAGCGGATAAACATTCATCATTTCAAACTGACGCAGCACGGCGGTGCCATAGAAGGTAATGGAGGCCCCTATTCGCGGGATCACCGCATCAAAACCGGTCAGAATTTCACCCTTGTAGTGAATTTCCGGGTTGTGTGAGGTGATGTTCATGTAGCAGCGCAAGGCATCAATAACCCGAACTTCGTGCCCGCGTTGCTGGGCAGCTTCCACCAGACGTTTGGTGGAGTAAAGCTTTGGATTGCGGGACAAAATGGCAATTTTCATAATGGGGATGCCTTATCAGATAAAGGGGGTTGCACGGTTTCAAGCGGCTGCAGGTAGGACGCTTCGGGCACAACGACATAACGATGGCGCAAGGCTTCACGGCCAAGCAACATCCGAAACAGCATGGTATCGCGGCTGGTTAGCGACACCTCGATGGCAAAGCAACTGCAGCCCACCTGCACCTCGGTTTTAATAAAATAGCGCTCTGTGGTGTGGCCACCGGAGTCGGTCACTGCCCTTTTGTCGTGCACTTTGGCTTCACACCAAATCACGTCCTGCTCATTTTTTTGCTGTGGATGAATGCCAAAACGCACCCACTCCTCCCCTTCACGCCAAAATGGCTCCACCGCAAAAGCATGCAAGGCTGAGCTGCGTGCGCCGGTATCCACTTTGCACTTGATCTCAGGGATCTTCAGCTCTGGCAGTGCCACCCACTCACGCCAGCCAATCGGACTGACTTCACCCGGTAAAGGCTTTACCATGCGGTTGCTCCATCATCATCATAGGAAGGCGAGAGTCTGAGTAAACGCCCGCGTGCATCATCGGTCAACAGGTAGATAGCGCCATCGGGACCAACCCGGACATCACGGATCCGCTCGGCCAGCTCAGTCAACAACACTTGCTCAATGCGGGCCCCATCGTCGGTTAATCGAACGCGTTGCAACTGCCGTCCGGCCAAAGCGCCGACCAGCAAATCACCTTGCCAACCGGAAAAAAGCTCGCCCTGATAAAGTGCCAGGCCTGAAGGTGCAATCGAGGGAGTCCAATCCAGCAGCGGTGGTGTCATGCCGTCAAACTGGGTAAAAGGCGTGATGCGGGCTCCGGTGTAGTCGATGCCCTGGGTGACCACAGGCCAGCCGTAGTTGGCACCGGCGACAATCCGATTCAGTTCATCCCCGCCTTTAGGACCATGTTCATGGCTCAGCAGCTGCTGACGATCGCCATCATACACCAGGCCCTGCACATTGCGATGGCCCCAACTGAAAATTTCTGCCAAAGCGCCACTCTGGCCAACAAAGGGGTTGTCATCCGGTACCGAGCCGTCTGGCCAGAGCCGTACCAGAGCGCCCAAATGACTGGATAAACGTTGGGCTTCTTCACGATAGTCAAAGCCATCGCCCAAGCTCAGTACCAGGCTGCCGTCATCCAGAAAAACCACACGGCCTCCATAATGAGCATTGCCAGTTTTTGCCGGGTA
>SKGJ01000037.1 GCA_007117525.1 Alkalimonas sp. | reverse complement strand
CCGGCCAGCATCGCTCCACAGCACATGGAAGCTTTTGCCTTTGGGCTGGTCGGTACGCTCAAAGGTATGGGCACCGAAGAAGTCACGCTGCCCTTGCAGCAGGTTGGCAGGCAACACCGCTGTGCGGTAAGCATCGTAATAACTGAGCGCCGAGCTCAGCGCCGGTACCGGAATGCCGGCCAGGGTGGCATTGGCCACGGCCTGACGCCAGTGCTGCTGGAAACCGGAAATTTGCTTGGCAAAAAACGGGTCGACCAGCAGGTTGGCCAGCTCTTCATTGCGCTGGTAGGCTTCGGTGATGGATTGCAAAAACACCGCTCGGATAATGCAGCCGGCGCGCCAGATTTTGGCGATTTCGGCAAAGTTCAGCTCCCAGCCCTGCTCTGCAGCAGCGGTTTTCATCAAATGAAACCCTTGCGCATAAACACAGACTTTGGCGCAGTAAAGCGCATCGTGCAGCGCCTCGACCCGGGCTTGCTTTTGGGCATCGTCCAGCAATTGCGGGCTAGGACCGGCCAGCACGCTGGAGGCTTTGACCCGCTCGGCTTTTAATGCCGACAAAGAGCGGGCATAAACCGCTTCAGCAATGCTCGGTGCCGGGCTGCCCAGCTGCAAACTGCTGACCGCGGTCCAAAGACCGGTGCCTTTTTGGCCGGCTTTATCCAGAATCACATCCACCAGCGGCAAACCGGTTTCGGAGTCGCTGGTGGCCAGCACTTCGGCACTGATTTCCATCAGATAGCTGTTTAAAATGCCTTGATTCCAGTCTTTAAAGACACCGGCAATGTCCTGTGGATTCATATCCAGTTGATCGCGCATCACCTGGTAGGCTTCGCAGATCAGCTGCATGTCGGCGTATTCAATGCCGTTGTGCACCATTTTGACGTAATGACCCGAGCCGGTTGGGCCAATGTAGCTGGCACAAGGCTCGCCTTCTTTGACCGGCTGGCCGGGAATTTTGCGCTCGATGGGTTTGCCGCTGGCTGGATCGACCTTGGCAGCAATCGCCTGCCACACCGGCTTAATGCGGGTCCAGGCGTAAGGATCGCCGCTTGGCATCAGCGAGGGGCCAAAGCGGGCCCCTTCTTCGCCGCCAGAGACGGCGGTGCTAAAGAAGATAAACTTGCCTTCGTAGGATTTTTCGCGCTCGACGGTGTCGGTCCAGAGGCTGTTGCCGGTATCGACCACGATGTCGTCGGCCTGAATGCCGGCATCGATCAGTTTGTGGCAGATGTCATCAACCGGTTTACCGGCTGGCACCGACAGTACGATCAGGTGCGGCGCACTCAGCCGCCCCAGAAGTTCGGTGTAGGAACTGCAAGCCACCACCCGGGGGGCTTGGTTGCCACGCTCGGCGGCATCCTGCGCCAACAAGGCTTCCAGACGCTGATGGTCCAGATCAAAGGCAGCAACCCGGTAGCCGTTGTCGGCCAGATTAAGGATAAGGTTTTTACCCATAACGCCGGCTCCAACAAAGCCGATATCGCACAGACTCACTGATTCTGACATGAAGTGTCCTAATTCACCGAAGGAAATCGGCGCGAAGTATAGCAAGTTCGTGGGATAAATGCAGTCTTCGTCTTTGGCCAATGCCCGGATGGCTGGTTCCTATGACGTCTTGCCTGGCAGTTGTTGCCAACGAGCAAGCTCAGCACCAGGCGCATGGGACAAGCCCCCTGCTCGGTGCTCGCGTTCACCTTGGCGCTCTATGGGTAAAACACCGCGTCCATTTCACGCTCCAGCTCCGCCAGCCTTTCCTTTTGCCCCAGATAATAGCCCACCTGAATCATCAGATAGACGCCGGGCTCTGGCTCCACAATACGTCCGTCAATCTGTTCGATAAACTGAACGTCAAATTGAGCTTCAAGCTCTGTACGTTTTGCAACCAGAATCTGCTCCAGCCCTTCGGTAGAGCGGGCAGCCGCCATCGCGGGCAAGGCAACATGCCCATCCCGTCGTTCGCTTTGAACCCCCAAAGCACCCAGCAGCTGAAGAAACTCAGCATCCGTCGCTGGCATCAGGCTCGTCACAAGCTGCCGGCTTTTTTCAATCGCTTGCTTGAAAGGATCAGACTCAGGCTCGGTGGCTTTCACCTGCGCTTCGCTGTACAGGGTGTCGGGTACACGGCCAGATGGGCCACCGCCTTCGCCGGCAGGCCCAACACGGGTGTCATAAAACTCAATGGAAATATGCGCCGGTGGTCGTCGCATGCTGGCAATAAAAGCCGCATCGACTAATCGTTCAAGCTGGCTTTGGCTAAAGCCCAGACGATAGCCCGACAAAGCCAACGCCATGGCGATGACCTGGTAAGCTCCATCCTGACGAACCGGCCCCATCAAGGCACCAATTTCATCATCGGCCAGTTCGGTGTTGCTGTCGGTGTTGTAAAACCGAACGCCCAGGTATTCGGGCTCAACCCGAATATTGGCACCAACAGCACGGCTGAAAATCTCGTCTGCGCTGGCGCCCTGAATCAAGAGTTCAGCCACATCCAAGGCTGTTGGCTGCTGCGCCTGACCGAAAGAGAATGGGCTGAACGTAGCCGCACAGAATACTACAGAAGCTAGTGTGATGATTTTCAAAACGTATTTACCCTTGCACTTGTAGGGGGTATATGTAACATATTACGCCAACAGAGTCCTCCCTTTCGATCAAGGATGAACCATGCAGTTTCTTGTGCGCGTTAGCTTGCTGCTCGTTAGCATTTCTTTCATCACGGCCTGTGCCAACTACCCCCTTGGCATGACCGAAGACGAGTGGAACCAACTGTCACCACAACAGCAGCTTGATGCGCGTGAGCGCCAGGCTCGGTTAGATCAGGCCGAACAAGCACAACGGGCAAAGGCGGCAAGGCACAGAGCCGAGCTGGAGCGTGCAGAGCAGCAACGTTATCAAGAGATGATGGCAAATGCCAGGCCAGGTGACATCGTTCAATGTGTGTTGCAAGACGGCGAAGGCTACTATGGCGGCAGTTGGCGGGCCGCCGAATCGGTTGGCTTTTCGTTGCTGCGGGATTACACCCAAACAGTGAGCATCGCGGAGCAAGGCCGGCCGACCCGCAGTGTCGCCACCGAAATGACCTACAACGGTGCCAACATCCGAGTGTGCCGTCCCAACAACCGTGATTGCGTGAATCTTGCAGCGACACAAAATCAGTTGCGAAGTGGTGTCTCAAAAAGCATTCAGGTCAATCGTGCGATTCGTGGCACACTGTACTGCGATATGCCAAACCACGACAGGGTGCGATACCGTCCTTAGGGCTCGTAGTTGGCTCGTAGTTTGTCTAAAGCAGTGGTGGTAAATCTGACTCAGCAAGGCTTAGGCTGATGGCATCAAGTCCAGATTTAACGGGAGGATCGGCACCCAGTTATGCCTGGCCTGTTCAAGCTCCTTGATAATAGGCGCAACGGAGTTACTTTGCTGGTGATGGTAATAAACGCTCTATTGTCGCCCTGTGCGCCAACAGGTTTGCGGCTGTCGTCTGCATTTGCCTTATTTTGTTTAAGTCTGGCCAGCTGACTCGGCCTTTACTGATGCTTAGTCGAACTGCCAGGCTAAGCGCCGCTGTCATTAGGTTGAAACGTTCAGTCACTGAGACATCAGCGGCACTAAAGCCTAGCCTGCTGGCGCTGCGGTCGCTGAAAAAGTAACTGGTGGCGCTGACAACGGTGTCTGGTGGAATATGACCTTGCGCGATGTCATCACAGAGTCCCAGCAGGCCTTGCAACAACTGCTGGGTTAATTTGCGCTGCATTGTGCGACCCAACCGATGCCGGCGAAGTAAAGTGAGATAATCGTACAAGGTGCCGGCATGCAACTGCAGGCCTTTGTCTGAACGGGTCACAAAAAGCGTTGTTGAGTAATACACAAAGCGACCGTTTAAGCGGTAAAGCGGTGTTAATAGCAAGCTTTCAAGTACAGGAATCAGCGGCAGTAACAGCAGCGCAGCCACGAGCCAGGCCATGCCTTTGGGCAACAGTAAAAATGGCAGCAGCACAACCACAGCAAAGATTAAGCCGCCGGCGACGGCCTGCAGCATGGCTTTATAGTTTTCTGTTCTTTTTGTCCGCATAAAGTCTATCGTTCACCCTCAAAGCCATGCCACACTCGGAGAATAATGATGGCACTGGCATGAACTGAATATCGAACGACGTATTTTCCGAAAACCATATCTCGAACAGAGTCAGGCACCGGTGCCATTTGAACTGGCGCACCCATTTTTGGGAATTCTGGAAGTAATTCGATTTTGCCAACCAGTTCGTTGGCAATCCTGGCTGCCGCCGACGGGCTGT
>SKGJ01000426.1 GCA_007117525.1 Alkalimonas sp. | reverse complement strand
CTGTGCAAATCCAGCATAAACTGCGTCAATGCCCGGATAAGTCTGGCTATCTGGCCAGGCATCACCACTAAGCGCGTGCCGGACAGGTTGACGCCACTTTCAAAGTCCAGCCCCTTGTCCAGCGCTTCTCCGAGATCGACGTGATCTTTAGGTTCAAAATCAAAGGTCGTTGGCTCCAGGAAGCGGCGCACTTCGACGTTGTCGTTTTCATCCTTGCCGTGCGGTACCGATGGGTCCGGCAGGTTGGGAATGCTCAGACTGATCTGCTCCAGCTCGGCTAAAAGCGCATCCAATGCCTGTTTGGCACTGTCCAGTTGCTCACCAAGGCCAGCAACTTCCTGCAACAAAGGAGCGATGTCTTCACCACGGCTTTTGGCCAGGCCAATTTCTTTCGAGCGGCTGTTACGCTGATTTTGCAATTCCTGAGTGCGGACCTGCAATTCACGGCGGCGCTCTTCCAGCTGGGTTAAGGTAGCCACATCCAATGAGAAGCCTCGGCTGGCCAGGCGCTCTGCGGTTTGGGCGAGTTCGCCACGTAAAAACTTTGCATCCAACATAGGGTTTCTAACTTCCAGGCTAAAAGGCCACAGGGCCGGATTATAGGAAATGGGTTGATTGTATCATTCCCGGTAGCGTTTGTTCGGACTTTGTGCGTCCAATTCGGCTAAATAGCGCATTTTTTCAGCAAGTTGCTTTTCAAGACCGCGATCGGTTGGCTGGTACAACCGCAGATCGGACAGCGCTTCGGGCAAATAATTCTCACCGGCGGCATAAGCGCCCTCTTCATGATGGGCATAGCGGTACTCAGCACCAAAGCCCAGCTCTTTCATCAGTTTGGTTGGCGCATTGCGTAAATGAGGCGGCACCTCATGATCAGGCTGTTCGCGCACCAGCTGACGCATTTGCTTAAAAGCCGAATACAAGGCATTGCTTTTCGGTGCCAGCGCCAGATAGACCGCCGCCTGCGCAATAGCACGCTCGCCTTCGGCCGGACCGACCCGCTGAAAAGTATCCCAGGCGTTGAGGGCCAGCGTCAACGCCCGTGGATCGGCATTGCCGATGTCTTCGCTGGCGATGGCCAGCAAGCGCCTGGCCACATAGAGCGGATCGCCGCCGCCTTCCAGGATACGGCAGTACCAGTACAAGGCAGCATCGGGTGCTGAGCCCCGTACCGACTTATGAAAAGCCGAAATCAAATCATAAAACTGATCGCCCTGATTATCAAAACCCGGCAGTTTGCGGGGCACCAGCTGACGCACCAGCTCGGCACTCACCGGCTGCTGCTGGCCTGAAGCACTGCTGTACTCGGCAATCAATTCCAGCAGGTTCAGCAACTGCCGGGCATCGCCACCAGCCAGCAGCAACAACAAAGTTTCGGCCTCGGCACTTAAGTTCAGCTGCAGCCGGCCCAGGCCCAGCTCAGCGTCGGTCAAAGCACGCTGAATCAGTGGCTTGAGCTCGTCGTCGCTCAGCTTATTCAACACACAGACGCGGGCACGGGACAAAATGGCATTGTTCAGTGCAAAGGAAGGGTTCTCGGTGGTGGCGCCAATAAACACAATGGTGCCATCTTCGATGTGCGGTAAGAACGCATCCTGCTGGCTTTTGTTGAAACGGTGCACCTCATCGACAAACAGCAAGGTCCGCTTTTGCCATTGCAACTGCCGGGCTTTGGCATCCTCAATCGCCTGGCGGATCTCTTTAATGCCCGCAGTAACCGCTGATAATTTGCACAACTCGGCATCGGCATGGTGGGCGATGATTTCTGCCAGAGTGGTTTTGCCGGTACCCGGCGGGCCCCATAAGATCAACGAAAACACCTTGCCCTGCTCAATGGCCTGACGCAGCGGCAAACCTTCGGCCAATAAATGCTGCTGGCCGACATAGTCGGCCAGGCGTTGTGGGCGAAGTCGGGCCGCTAGCGGCCGAACATCGTCGTTAAATTCGAAGCTAAGGCTGGACACCGGCCTTACCTCTGGTCGTCGATATCGACATCGGCCGGCGGTTCAAACCGAAACAGGCTGGCAGCAAAAGCCTGGCCTGCTTCCGGCTGTGGGCTAAAGGTAAAGAGGCTGCGCTGGCCATTTAAGTCCAGCACCAGCATTTGCTGTAAACCAGCATCATTGAATTGCAACTGCAAGTACTGCACCGGGCTGGCCGGATCTTCCGCTTCGATGCGGTAACCACCTTCAATGCTGCTGATGCGGTATTGTTGCCATAGTTCGGCATCGTCCGACATCAACAAGGTAAAGGGCGTACGCTCCAGCTCTGCTTTGGCATCAAAGATACTGACCTGCTCCAGCAGCTCATGGTAGTACCACAGGGTCTCGCCATCCCCAACAAAGAGGATGGGCTCCGGCAAGCTCATTTCGTAACGAAACATGCCCGGCTGTTGCAGCCACAAAGTCCCTTCGCCTTGCTGCACCAACTGCTGCTGCATGTCAAAGACCTGTTGCTCGAAGCTGGCGTAAAAACGTGTCATGCCACTCAGTTGTTGCTGCAATGCCTCTGCTGCGTTCTCCGCAGCACACACAGCACTGCCCAGCAGCATTGCAGCTGCCAATGCCCAATGTCTCATCCATTCCCCTTGACTGGCGGTGGTGCCAGTACTTCACGATTGCCGTTGTGGCCAGGACCACTGACCACACCACTGTGTTCCATTTGCTCGACCAGACGAGCCGCTCGGTTGTAACCAATGCGAAAACGCCGCTGCACGCCAGACACCGAAGCCCGACGACTTTCAGTGACAAAGGCCACCGCCTGATCGTACAGCGGATCGGCTTCACCATCGTCCCCTTCGAGTGTTTCCCCGGGCAATAAGTTCTCTTCGGTGGTTTCACCGCTTAAGATTTCAGCAATGTACTTCGGCTGACCGCGACGCTTCCAGTCGGCCACCACCGCATGCACTTCATGGTCATCGACAAAGGCACCATGCACCCGGTTCGGCACGCCGGAACCCGGCGGTAAATACAGCATATCGCCCTGCCCCAACAGGCTTTCCGCCCCTTGTTGGTCTAAAATGGTCCTGGAGTCAATCTTGGAGCTGACCTGAAAGGCAATCCGGGTCGGAATATTGGCTTTAATTAAGCCGGTGATCACATCAACCGAAGGCCGCTGCGTCGCCAGGATAAGATGGATCCCGGCTGCCCGGGCTTTTTGCGCAATACGGGCAATCAGCTCTTCGACTTTTTTACCCACAATCATCATCATGTCGGCAAATTCATCGATCACCACCACAATGGCTGGCAACTTCTCTAGTCTGGGCGCTTCATCGCGCATGTCATCGGACGGCTTCCACAAGGGATCAATCAGCGGCTCGCCGGCGGCTATCGCTTCTTTCACCTTGGCGTTGTAGCCTTTCAGGTTCCGCACGCCAAGCGCCGACATCAACTTGTAGCGGCGCTCCATTTCACCAACACACCAGCGCAATCCATTGGCGGCATCTTTCATGTCGGTGACCACTTCGGTCAACAGGTGCGGAATGCCTTCGTAAATCGACAATTCCAGCATTTTGGGGTCGATCATCAGGAAACGAACTTCATCGGGCGTCGATTTATAGAGAATACTGCAAATCATCACATTGACGCCGACCGACTTGCCCGACCCCGTGGTACCGGCAACCAGCAAGTGTGGCATCTTGGCCAGATCGGCCACCATGGCTTTACCGGCAATGTCTTTTCCCAGCACCATGGTCAGTGGCGAGCGCGATTGCTCAAAGGTGGCATCGCCAATCACTTCGGATAAACGAACGATCTCCCGGTGCTTGTTGGGCAACTCCAGGCCGATGAAAGACTTGCCGGGGATCACCTCGACCACTCGCACACTGATGGCGGATAAAGAGCGGGCCAAATCTTTGGATAGGCCGGTAATTTTACTGACTTTCACCCCTGGGGCCAGATCGAGCTCGAAGCGGGTAACGACAGGACCGGGATGTACCCCAACCACTTTGGCTTCGACATTAAAGTCCAGCAACTTGGCTTCAACCAGGCGGGATACCCGCTCCAAATCGGCCGGATCAATCGGGTTCTGGGCTTTATCCGGTCGGTCCAGCAGCTCCAGGCCCGGCAGCTCAGTCACCGCATGCGGCTCGGACTCCGGGCCATCGTCGTCGTCCAGCTCTGGCTGTGGCAGCGGGGCTTTTTTCGGTTTGAGCTCGGTATGACGCAATGTTTTTTCTATCTGTTCCGGCAGCTCTGGTTCATCAACCGCGCTAAATGACAAGGTATCCTCGGCCAAATCGTCAACGCTGTAAAAAGCTCGGGCATCTTTTTGCTCCAGCGGTTGGATAGGCAGCTTGGGCTCG
>SKGJ01000152.1 GCA_007117525.1 Alkalimonas sp. | reverse complement strand
CACTCTGTCACAGCAAAGTCCTGCCACCGTTATCGTCTTTGTACCCTGCTCTGCCTAAGCTGGCGTTGTCTTAATCAAACGCCATTGGAGGCACTTATGAAAACATCACTAAAACGCTATGCCGCTGCTATCGCCATTTTGTCTGTAAGCAGCTTACCTTTGACTGCTGCGGAACTGACCGGGCAAGACGATGCTTTGCCGGAACTGACACAATACATTCAGCAGGATTTACGACAACAACTGCAAGACCAACTGGTAGTGCTAAAGCAAAGCACGAAACAGCAATTGCAGCAGCAAGTAAAACAGTTGTTGCAGCAGTCCATCCAGCTGGTGTTGCCAGAGCGCAACTAAACAATAAAACATGGCAGGTAGCGCTTTATGAAACCAGTGATCGATAAATGCATGCCCGTTTTGAGCTATGGCTGTTGGTTGTTGCTGTGCCTGGCTCTGCAGCAGGGGCTGATTGCGCTGCTCAATACCATGGTGCCATTGGGCTGGTACCTGCCGCTTTGATAACAAGGAACACAACATGACAACTCAGACACTGAACGAAGCGCTGGCAGCTGAAGCCATTGAGCAGCCGCAGACATCGACAAAGGCTCAACCTTTTAGCCGTTCCATCAAGTTTTTGCTGGCCATGGTGGTGACTTACTTTGTAGCGGCATTTGTGTATGGCATTGGCGCTGTGATTTATGGTACCGCCACTCAGCCGGATTTGTCACAGGCAGAGAGCCAGGCCTGGATAAGTGCACATTTGCTCAGCCCCAATGGCATCACCTGGATGTATTTGGTGACCGCCATCCCCGTATTGCTGGTACTGCTAAAAGCAGCCCGTTTGCCGCAGCAGCGCTGGACACAAACCTTGGCGTTAACACCGGTCGCGGCCAAGCGCTACTTGCCCTGGTTGGGTGCTTTTGCACTGTATTACGCGTCGGCCTGGCTGATCAACTGGTTGTGGCCAGTAGAGTCGGGGGAGTTTATCGAAGCCCTGGTAGGGGTGCGTCATCTGGGGCTTTTTGTCACCATGGTGCTGGTGGCGCCGGTGGTGGAAGAGCTGGTGTTTCGTGGCTACTTCTTTCAAGCCTGGCGCAACAGCTTTCTGGGTTTGTGGGGCACCTTGTTGCTGACCTCGGTGCTGTTCACCTTGATCCACGCCGGCCAGTACCCGCTGTTAATTTTGGCCATGCTGTTTAGCTTTAGCTTCATTCTGGGACTGGCGCGGGAAAAAACCGGTTCGGTCTATGTGCCGATGGCAATGCACGCGGCGAATAATCTGCTGGCATTTATCCTGATCAACTGGCTAGGTTATGTCTAAGCGGCGCCTGTGCATCGCCTTGCTGTTGGGAAGCCCGGTGTTGAGCCTGGCTTCGCTGCATGGCTGGCAGTGGTATCAAACGCCCAGAGTGACGCTAAGCCAGGAGCTGTGGCAGCCGGCTTCCTCAGCCAGCACGGGTGACATGGATCTTAGCTTCTGGACCAAAAAGCGGCATGCTCACCAGTTGCAACTGTCAAAAGACTTTGTGCTGCAAAGCCATGGCAGCAGCATTGGCATTCGCTTAACCTCGATCAGCTATCCCAGTTTGTATCCGTCCAAGGTTCGGGTTGGCTTTGAGCTGATCGAGCCGGAGGATATGGAGCCGCTTAGTCAACAGCAGAACTTTGTGCTGCGTCCACTGGGGTAAATGCTCTGTCATCGGGCGGTAATTTCGGTAGAATAGTGCCATTACGAACAAAGGAAGCATCGTTATGGCATTAAATGTAGTGATACTGGCGGCCGGTAAAGGCACACGGATGAAATCGGACTTGCCCAAGGTATTGCACCGGGTGGCCGAACGGCCGATGGTCCAGCACGTGATTGATACCGCTCGCGCTTTAGGCTCCGACCAGCCGCAGCTGGTCTATGGTTATGGCGCTGAAGCGCTAAAAATCGCCCTTGGCGAGCAGCCACTGCACTGGGTGCTGCAGGCCGAGCAACTGGGCACCGGCCATGCGGTGGCGCAGGCGGTGCCGAATATCGCCGATGAGGATACCGTACTGGTGCTGTACGGCGATGTGCCTTTAACCCGGTTGGAAACTCTGCAGCAACTGCTGGCAGTCAAACCTGCTGATGGCCTGGCCATTCTAACCGTCAATCTGACCAACCCAACCGGCTATGGCCGCATCGTGCGTGAGAAGGGCAAAGTAGTTGGCATTGTCGAGCAAAAAGACGCCACGCCCGAGCAGCTGCAGATCAGTGAAGTTAACAGCGGCATTATGGCGCTGCCCGGCAAGCAGTTAAAAGACTGGTTAAGCCGTTTATCCAACAACAATGCCCAGGGTGAATACTACCTCACCGATGTGATTGCGATGGCACACGCCGAAGGCGTTGAAATTGCCACTGCCCAGCCGCAAGATCCGATGGAAGTAGAAGGTGCCAACAACAGAGTGCAATTAGCCGCTTTAGAGCGTGCTTACCAGCAGCGCCAAGCCGAAGAATTAATGCTGGCTGGCGCCAACCTGCGCGATCCGGCGCGTATTGATGTGCGTGGTACGGTTGAAGTAGGCAATGATGTGATGATCGATATCAACGTGATTTTTGAAGGCCGCGTGGTGCTGGGTAAAGGTGTTACCATCGGCGCTAACTGTATTCTAAAAGACTGTACTATCGGTGATAACACCGAAATTAAACCCAACTCGATGATTGAAAAAGCCACTGTCGGCGCTGATTGCTCGGTGGGCCCTTATGCCCGCCTGCGGCCAGACAGCGTGATGCTGGACGACAGCCATGTCGGCAACTTTGTCGAGATGAAAAAAACCACCCTTGGCAAAGGCTCCAAAGCCAATCATCTGACTTACTTGGGCGATGCGGTCATCGGTTCCAAGGTCAATGTTGGTGCCGGTACCATTACCTGCAACTACGACGGTGCTAACAAGTTTGTGACCACCATCAAAGACGGCGCCTTTATCGGCTCCAACAGCGCCCTGGTGGCACCGGTCACGGTCGGTGAAAACGCCACCATAGCCGCCGGCTCAGTGCTGACCAAAGACGCCGGTGACCACGAACTGGTTGTCGCCCGCGCCAAACAGCGCCATATCACCGACTGGCAGCGGCCAGTGAAGCAAAAAGCCTAACCATCTTACCGGCCCTGTTCCGCAGGGCCGGCAAGATACGTTGTTCTCAAATTTGATTTTTTGTTTATTTGTTGCTACTAATAAAACTCATTATTTGAGGATGAAATTATGAAAATCTTAACAATGGCCGCTGCTTTGTGCCTGGTTTCGGCTTTTGCTGTACCTGCGCATTCAACGGATGAGAGTGTTCAGGCCTTTTGCGATACCGAGGATTGTGTCAATACATTAAGGCATCTTGAGCGTCGTGCCAATCATGGCAGTACCTTAGCAGCCATAGTGGTGGCAACTGCTTATGCGAATGGTGATGGCGTGGAGCAAGACTCCGCGAAGGCTGTGCGATTGTTGCGCCGAGCGGCCAACCGGGGTGATCCAGCCTCTGAGTTGCTGATATCGAACTGGTATCGAGAGGGAGTCCACCTGGCCCAGAATAGTGAGAGAGCCGATATGTTTTTGGCGCGGGCCGTAGGTCGTGATTACAATCCAGCATTAAAACATCAGGCCATGCTGTGGTTGCAACAGGAGACTCCAGAGCTTGATGCCAAAGCCATTGCGCTGCTGGAGCAAGCCTCGGCTCAAGCACATGTACCCTCGCAGTATTTTTTAGCGCAACTGTACATGAGTGGCGTCGGTACCGATGTGGATCTGGTTCGTGCCGGCACTCTCCTGCGGAATCTGGCCATCAGTAATTACAAAGACGCTCAGGTTTATTTAAAGCAGGTCATAGCTGCACTGGACAACGACGATGCAGTAAGTGAGGAATATCTGGCCAGTTTAACAGCAGCCTTTGATGTTGAGCGGATCGAAGTATTTGGTGGTCGCAATTCACCAGAGGATGTGTTGGGCTTTATTGAGTCCAACTTTCGTAGAGCCAATATTTATAACCGCCCAGGGACAGGGACCCGCATCATCGGCCGTTTATGTGGTGAAGCGGGACCTGCCAGCAACTGCATATCCCGCAGCGTGCGACAGGGTGAGTGCTGGTATGATATTTTGCCTGACCTGGTTGACCCCTCGGATGGCTGTTAAGCTTCTACCTTTTTGCAGTGAAAGCCTGGGTGACCAGGCTTTTCTTTTTGAAGGGCATAGAGCTTTATCAATGAATACAGCAAAAGTGCCAATCGTCGGATTTGTTAGTTAGCTGGGCTGATTAGCAATAAAGCAGACACCAAACCAACAGCGCTGTAGACCAGCGT
>SKGJ01000214.1 GCA_007117525.1 Alkalimonas sp. | reverse complement strand
AGCGAGCGCTCGGCATTAACCCGGTTGGGTTATTTTATGGAGTCCGATTGGCTGCTAACGCTGGACATCAATCATAGCCGCCCGGATGGTATGGGTACCCGCACCGAGTTCGGTTTTAGTACCAAACGCTTGATGCGGTTGCCAACTGGCGATCATTTGAATGTTGAGGCCAGTTACCGTGATTTGCGGAGCACCAGCCGCAATGCTTACAGCTTTGGTGGTGATTATTATTTTGGTAAAACCTTGTCACTGGGCTTGATGTACGATTGGCGCTCCAAGAACATCATCAGTCAGGACCGTGACTCATTCACGGTGCGTGGCCAGTGGTTCCCAATGCCGAATCTGGCACTTCGGGCTGAGGCAAGCTTTGATAGCTTTGAAACCGGTGAAGATGTGTACACTTTAGGTGCCAGTTATCGTTTCTAACGTTTAGGGCTTAGGACTGCGCTTTCCCGTCAGCTACTGGCGGGAAAGTTTTCGCCTGGTTTCGACCTGCCGCTTTGGCCTGGTACAACGCTTTATCCGCCAGTTGGATCAGTTGATGGGCCGTGGTGGTTTTATCGGGCTCGATCAGGCTGGCTCCCAGACTGATGGTCAGTTGTTGGTTGGGCGCCTGTTGGTGGGCAATGCCCAGTTGCTTCACTCGGTCTTGCAATGCATCCAGCAATTGGTTCAGACTCTCGGCTGTGCAGGCTGGCACCACAATCGCAAACTCTTCGCCACCGTATCGGGCAACGACCTCTCCTTGTCGCTTAAGAACCAGCTGCAGTTGCTGAGCAACCTGTCTCAACACGTCATCGCCGGCCAGGTGGCCATAGTAGTCGTTGTAGCGCTTAAAGTAATCGATGTCGATCATGATCAGACCAAGGGGTTGTTGCTGTCGGGCACTGCGATGGAGCTCCTGCTGCAACAAGGTATCGAATTTTCGGCGATTGGCAATGCCAGTCAGCCCATCCCTGCTGGCTAATTCCTGCAGCTCTGCATTGGCTTGCACCAGCTCCTGCTGGACTTGTTGCAGCGATAAGCGGTAGTTGATGTTCTGAATGGTGTTGCCAATCATATTGCCTACCAACTTTAGGCGTCGGATGTCTGAGGCGGTCCAGGCACGCTTTCGCGCTACCATGTCGCAGCCAACAAATCCAAGCAACTGGTCGTCACTGACCATGGCAGCACAGAGAATCGACTGAATGTCTTCATTTTGAAACTCTTGCTTTTCCAGTGCAGCTTCTGGTGGTAATTGCTCAACATCGGAGACTGCGAAAATGTGTTCTTGCTGCAGTATTTGCCAGATGTAGGGCTGTGATGATTCCGGCATATTCTGAAGCTGCGCTTTGTGGGATGAAATGCCAGCGCGCACCCACTCATGGGTGTTGCTCATCAGTGTCATCTCATCGTGAAATAAAAACACATAGCTGCGATCGGCATGGCAGAACTCGCCCAAGGCACTTAAAGCATCTTCAATGTGGTTGTCCAGCTGCTCTGGCTGGACATTGATCAACTCTGCGGAGATCAGCGATATCAGCTTGTCAAACGCCAGTGCTTCTTCCATCTCCTCAGTGTGCTGGTCTGAGGTTTTTTTTAGCTGTTCACCCGGTTTATGCTGTTCGCGGGTCAGGGTAATCAAGACAGAGTTGCTTAAGGTAAAGCTCAGTTGAATCAGCCTGGCATCCAGCTGCAACTTGATTTGACTGGGGGCCAGTAGCACACTTTGCTGCAGGACCGAGCCACTGAGCGCCAATAACAAGGGGTTTTGTACCAGACTAAGCGCTTCCTGACTGTCCGGGTCAAGCAGCTCAATTCGACGGATATCGGTCAGTGTCAGCACACTCTCTGTACTGGGCAACCCCAGCAGCAATAAGGCTTGCTTGTTGGCATAGATCTGCGGTTTGGCCGTATCTTTGTACAAGACGGCAACGGGCAGGGCGTCGATAATGGCCCAAAAATGGGGTGTCTCTTTTTGCTCAGCGGGCATGCATGGTCTCATTAACCTCAGAATCCAACATCAGCATAACTCAGAGTTCTCCGGCTGACAAAATCTCTCCTGCTGGTCACTGGCCCAGACCAGGGCTTTGAAGTGAGCTCGGCACATGGATACATAGCGTTCATTGCCACCAATCTGTACTTGCTCTCCCTGTCGGCTGGGGTTGCCATCCGCATCCAATCGCACCACAAAGTTGGCTTTGCGGCCACAGTGGCAGACGGTCTTGAGCTCGACAAGTTTATCGGCCCAGGCCAGCAGGGCTTCACTGCCGGCAAAAGTGTTGCCGGTGAAATCCGTACGAAGGCCATAGGCCAACACCGGGATCCCCAGTTCGTCCACCACATCGGTCAGCTGGCGGACTTGCTTCCGGGTTAAAAACTGCGCTTCATCAATCAGCACGCAATCGGCAGCTTGTTGCCTCAGATATTGGTGGAAATTAAACTGAGGATCAAAGCAGGTGGCTGGCATCGACAAGCCAATGCGGGAGCTGATCAGCCCTTTGCCAAAGCGGTTGTCGATGGCGGCAGTAAACAAGGCGACCTGCATGCCACGCTCCTGATAATTGTAGGCACTTTGCAACAGAGAGGTGGATTTGCCGGCATTCATTGCCGAGTAGTAAAAATACAGTTGAGCCATGGCGATTCCGCTACACAACAAAGGATAGATTTTCGCCAGTATACCACAGGAATTGCAGGCGATTGCTGGCATAGGCGGTGCAGTGCTGGCATCCGCTATGCGGATGCTATAAGCTGTGCCAGATAATGGCCGAATGAGTGATTGCTAAATGGAAAAGTGGTTGTTGTTAACGGTGTTTGGGCAGGTGCTGCTGACCAGTGTGGTGCTGATTTTGATGGGGCGGCGACGCTTTGCTGCCGCGCGGCGAGGTGAGTTATCGATGGATGCGTTTCAGCTGATGCAGCTGGAGAAAGCCAGCGCCCAGGTGATCGCAACCGGACGGAATTTTGACAATCAATTTCAAATGCCGATGCTGTATCTGTTCGCGGTGGTCTTTATTGTGCAGCAGGGGCTGGCGGACTCTGCTTTTGTGTTGATGGGGGCTTTCTATCTGCTGCTGCGGGTCATTCATGCGGTGATCCACACCGGCAGCAACCGTTTGCGCTGGCGTTTTCGTACCTTTATATACAGCTGCGCCGTACTTTGGGTAATTTGGTTGCGGTTGTTGTGGCTGCTGTTTTTCGGATAAATGATTGAGACTGGCTTGCTGCCAGAGAGAGGAATCTTATGGAATACGCATTAAGTCGTGACGAGTTGAATAGTCTGGAGCAACTGACTCCGGAACAGCGCTACGATTATTTTGTTCATGCTGTGGTGGATCTGGATGCCATTTGGATCCTGGTTGATGATGAAGGCTTTGTACTGGTGAGTGCCGAAGATGAGCGCTGTATTCCCGTCTGGCCACATGCCGAACTGGCAGAGCGCTGGATTGATGGTGAGTGGAGTGAGTGTCAGGCGCAGTCCATTCCGTTGGCAACCTGGTTGGAAAAGTGGACCAGCGGACTGGAAAGCGATGAGCTGGCGATTGCTGTTTTCCCGGATACCGAGGGTCCCGGTGTCGTCGTGAGCCCGGTAGAGCTGGAAGAGGCTTTGCAGGCGGAGCAAGCCGATTAAAGGTCCGGTACCTCAGACAACAGAAAAGGGCAGCTTTGGCTGCCCTTTTGCGTTGATTGCTGCGCTTAAGCGCTTTGCAGTTTGCTCTGCATTTCAGTGAGCACCTGATCCAGCGGCAACAGCGATTTGTCGCCACTCCGTCGGTGTTTGTATTCCACCTGCTGTTGGTCGAGGTTGCGCTCACCAATGACGATTTGATGCGGAATGCCCATCAGCTCCATATCAGCAAACATCACACCGGGCCGCTCTTTGCGATCATCAAACAGTACCTCAAAACCGGCCTCGGTTAATTGCTGATACAGCTGCTCGGCCGCTTGCTGGATCCGCACGGACTTGTGCATGTTCATCGGAATAATGGCGATTTGGAATGGCGCAATGGCATCCGGCCAGATGATGCCATGCTCATCATGGTTCTGCTCAATGGCAGCGGCCATAATACGGGAGACACCGATGCCATAACAGCCCATGGTCAGGATCTGATTCTTGCCTTCTTCGTTCAGCACACCCGCTTTCATGGCCTGGGAGTACTTGTCGCCCAACTGAAAAATATGGCCAACTTCGATGCCGCGGCGGATTTCGAGCACGCCCTGGCCGCAAGGGCTGGCGTCACCACTGACCACATTGCGCAAATCGCTGGTTTCAAAGTCAGCGATATCACGAAGCCAGTTGACGCCTGTCAAGTGATGCTCATTCTGGTT
>SKGJ01000409.1 GCA_007117525.1 Alkalimonas sp. | reverse complement strand
TGGAATACCTGAACCCTTGCGCCCAAATCAGTTACCACGTGCAGGGAAAAAGCTAGCGACAAAACCCAGAGGCTCGATTGACTTTGAACCTGCGTCAACAGCTAATTTTATTGCAGCAAGCACAGCTTTCAATTACTGTGCTGCCCCGAAAGCTATTGTTCAAATGACAACCATAAGGATCCCTTCACTGTGAAGCTCAATTCTACATCCAGAGTCTTGTTATCAGTCCTAGGAGCTGGTGCCTTGATTAGTCCCCCTGCTATTGCCAGTGACAACAGAACCTTTTCTATGGCCGGGGCTGGTGTTGCCAACGGCAATTACTACCAGGCCGCATCGCTAAACCCTGCGTTGGCAGCCCGGTATGAAGAGCGCGATAACTTTGCTTTGATCTTGCCATCCTTACGCGCCGAAGCAGCAGACCAAGATCGGGTGTTCGATGCCATTGATGCATTTCAAGAGACGTATGACCGCCTTGAGTCGCTGCTGCGACAAGTTGAGCAGGGTGGCTTTGTCTCGGAAGCTCAGTTAGAACAAGCACGCTCACAGTTGGCGCAAAATTTTACAGCCATCAACGGCGCTTTAGTTGCCGGAGTGGGTGGCCAGCTGGCACTGTCGATCCCCAACCGCTTCGTATCAGCTCAGCTCTTTGCCAATGCCGACCTGCAGGTTTTTGGTGCACCTCGTTTGGATGCAAACGATCTCGATATTTTCTTCAACGCGACCAACATTAATGAGCTTGATAACCTAGCATCTGAGGGCTATGTGCTGGGCCGTTTAACGACTGAGTTTGGCGTTGCTTTGGCGCGTACCATGACCTTCGCTGGTCGTGAGCTTCACCTTGGTATGACCCCAAAAATTCAGGAAATCGAGAGCTTTACTTATTTTTCTGCGCTTAGCGATCTTGATGAAGATGACTTCAATGCCAGGGAGTACCGTCGCTCAAACACCCAGTTTAATCTTGATCTTGGTCTGAGCATTCCTGTTAACGAGCGTCTAAGCGCAGGACTGGTATTAAAAAACCTCTTCGCCAACGAGGTGACCGGCCAACCAATCTACTCCCGACAAAGAGAGGATTTGGTCACGCTGAACTACACCATTAAACCACAATTGGTTGCTGGTGTTGGCTACAGCACCAAGCTGTTATCCTTTAGCTTTGACCTTGATCTGACCAAGCAAAATTATTTAGGTCTGGACAGCCAAAGCCAACAGCTGATTTTTGCGCAAAGCCGCAAGACCCAGTTTGTCCGTGCTGGTGCGGAACTCGACCTGGCCCGCTGGGTACAACTCCGCTTTGGATATCGCCATGATCTGGAAGGCAGCTACGATGATGCCATTTCGGCCGGCTTGGGCTTATCACCATTTGGTCGGGTGCACTTCAACCTGAGCGCAGTTTACATAGATGATCGCAGCTTTGGTGCCGGCGCTCAGCTGATGTTTACGTTTTAATTTTTTCCACGGCAATCGCCCATAAAACATAAAAGGCAGGGTAATCCTGCCTTTTTAACATTGGAGTTGCTGCTTGAGCAATCAGCTATCCATTGACGGGGCTGACCGATTAAGCATCCGCTTTCATCCAATGCTCCACCGCTGCAGCCAGCTCATCCGGGTGGAATTTGGCAATAAACTGATCGGCACCGACTTTTTTCACCATGGCTTCGTTGAAAACACCGCTTAAAGACGAGTGCAGCACCACATGCATTCTGGCCAAATCAGGGTCCGCTTTCACTTGCGCAGTTAAGGTGTAACCATCCATCTCCGGCATTTCAATGTCTGAAATCAGCAGGGGCACTTTCTTGGAAATATCACCACCGAGCTCTTCGGCTTTTTTCTTCAACCACTGCAAAGCTTGCTTGCCGTCATTGACCAGCTCGACATTCACCCCAATTGAGGTGAGTGCGCGTTTGACCTGCCCACGGGCAACCGCTGAATCATCCGCTACCAGGACAACCATGTCTGCTAAATTCATGGTAGCAGCTTCTTTTTTCAGGCTTTCGCTAACCTCTTCATCCGGAGGAGAAATCTCAGCAAAGACTTTTTCAACATCCAGCACCTGCACCAAACGATCATCCACCTTGGTCACGGCCGTCAGGTAATGATTGGCACCTGAGCCTTTCGGTGGTGGGCTGATCTGCTCCCAATTGATGTTGACGATGCGGTCCACGCCTCCCACCAGAAACCCCTGGGTGGTGCGGTTGTATTCGGTCACCAGAATAAAGGCTTTCTTCAAATCCTGAATGCCTTGACCACCGGTGGCCTGACTTAAATCGATAACGGTGATGGCCTCACCACGCAAATGGGCAATGCCTCGCACATGGGGGGAAGTGCCGGGCATTTCTGTCAGCTCAGGGCATTGCAACACCTCACGAACTTTGAATACGTTAATGCCATAAGGCTGAGGGCCACTCAACCGAAAAATAAGAAGTTCCAGGCGATTTTGGCCAACCAGATTGGTTCGCTGATCGACCGAGGCCATAAATTTGCTCATAAAGGCTCCAAAATGGGACGGGCATACAACCAGTATAACCGAACATCAGCGGGTTATCCTGTTTCAAATCACGCTTAAGTGTAGCAGCTCCGACAGAAAGTACTTGAAATTAGCGGCTTGGGTTGGCGGGTCTTATCGTCTACCGTAATAAATGTCAAATAAAGCAAGGACAACACTCAAATAGCTTTAGCTTCATCCGAAAAAACGATTGCCTTATTCGGGAAAAGTTACTTTCAGGACAGTAGTTTGCTGTCTATAGTTGATACAGCTAAAGCGTGAGTACCTGCAGTGCGCTCAGTAAAACCAACCTGAACAAGGAGTGATGCATGGACAAGAGTAATCAAAGCACCGGCAAATGCCCGGTGATGCACGGCGCCAACACCGCTGCCACCGACAATGTGATGAGCTGGTGGCCCAAGGCCCTCAACCTCGATATTTTGCACCAGCACGACAGCAAAACCGACCCTCTCGGCAAGGACTTTAACTACGCCGAAGCCTTTAAATCGCTCGATCTCGAAGCGGTAAAAACCGATCTCAAAGCCCTGATGACCGATAGCCAGGACTGGTGGCCAGCCGACTGGGGCCACTATGGTGGTTTGTTTATCCGCATGGCCTGGCACAGCGCGGGCAGTTACCGGATTGCCGATGGCCGGGGTGGTGCGGGCACCGGCAACCTGCGCTTTGCGCCGTTAAACAGCTGGCCGGATAACGGCAACCTGGACAAAGCCCGCCGTTTGCTGTGGCCGATTAAAAGAAAGTATGGCAACAAGCTGTCCTGGGCCGATTTGATGATTCTGGCCGGCAATATGGCTTATGAGTCCATGGGTTTGAAAACCTTTGGCTTTGGCGGTGGCCGCAAAGACATTTGGCACCCGGAAAAAGACACCTACTGGGGTTCGGAAAAAGAATGGCTGGCACCATCCGGCAGTGAGGGCAGCCGTTATTCTGGTGAGCGCGACCTAGAAAACCCTCTGGCAGCTGTGATGATGGGCCTGATTTACGTCAACCCGGAAGGGGTGGATGGCAAGCCCGATCCACTGAAAACCGCGCACGACGTGCGGGTGACTTTCCAGCGCATGGCAATGAACGATGAAGAAACCGTGGCCCTGACCGCCGGTGGCCATACCGTCGGTAAAGCACACGGCAATGGCGATGCCGCCAACTTAGGCCCGGCACCGGAAGGGGCCGAAATTCACGAGCAAGGTTTTGGCTGGATGAACCACAAAACCCGCGGTGTTGGCGGCGATGCCGTCACCAGCGGCCTGGAAGGCGCATGGACCAGCAACCCGACCCAATGGGACAACGGCTACTTCGAGCTGCTGCTGAACTACGACTGGGAGCTGAAAAAGAGCCCGGCCGGTGCCTGGCAGTGGGAGCCGGTCAACATTAAAGAAGAGCACAAGGTACCGGATGCGGAAGATCCATCCATTCGCCACAACCCCATCATGACCGATGCCGATATGGCGATGAAGATGGATCCGGACTACCGTAAAATCTCCGAGCGGTTCTACAAGGATCCGGAATACTTTGCCGAGACCTTCCGCCGCGCCTGGTTCAAACTGACCCACCGCGATCTGGGACCGAAAAGCCGTTATTTAGGGCCGGATGTGCCAAAAGAAGATTTGATTTGGCAAGATCCGGTGCCAAAAGCCGACTACACCCTGACCGAAGCCGAAATCAGCGAGCTAAAAGCCAAAGTACTGGCCAGTGGCTTGTCGGTGTCCGAGCTGGTGGCGACCGCTTGGGACAGCGCCCGTACTTTCCGGGGTTCTGATTACCGCGGCGGTGCCAATGGTGCCCGTATCCGGTTGGCGCCGCAAAAAGACTGGGC
>SKGJ01000030.1 GCA_007117525.1 Alkalimonas sp. | reverse complement strand
GCTGTGAGTATTCTGTTTTCCGGTCGTGCTGCCGGGGCCAGCAGCAAAAAGATCCCAGCGCTGCAGCGCTGGCTGATGTTTTGGGTGCAGCACCTGCGTCAGTGCATCGGCAGCCTGGGTGAGTTGTGGCGCACCCCTCTGGCTTCGTTGATGACCATTGCTGTGCTTGGGGTCAGTTTAACTTTGCCAACCACCTTGCATTTGCTGGTAAAGAATGTCCAAAGCATCAGCGGTAGTTTCACTCAGTCGGCAGAGATCAGTTTTTTCCTGACCGAGGAGGCCAGTCAAACCCAAATTCAGACCTTGGTGACCATGCTCAGTGCCGACCCTGAGGTGGCCCAGGTGCAGTTTATTTCCAAGGCCGATGCTATGGCCGAATTTCAACAGGTATCGGGTTTTGGTCAGGCGTTGCAGTTGCTGGATGAGAACCCTTTACCTAATGTGATCTTGGTGTTGCCACGCCATACCCAGCCTCAGGCGGCAGAGCAATTGCGCCGCCGCATTGAGCAGGAGCGTATTGTCGATTTTGGCAAGTTGGATATAGCCTGGCTGGAACGGTTGGATGCCATCTTGCTGCTGATGCGTCAGGCGGTGCTGGCGATAGCCCTGTTGCTGCTGACGGCTGTGCTGCTGATTATTGGCAACACCATCCGGCTGTCGATCATCAACAAAAAAGAAGAAATTGAAGTGATGAAGCTGGTCGGTGCCACCGATGCCTTTATCCAGCGGCCTTTTTTGTACACTGGCGTCTGGTTTGGCGTTTTTGGTGGTTTGCTGGCGTTTTTGGTGGTGGAGCTCATGGTCTGGTGGCTGGAAGGCGCCATTGGTCAGATCACCGAGTTGTACCACAGCAGCTTTACCCTGATGACCATGAGCTTTGCCGAGTTTTTGACCCTGTTGCTGGTGTCGGTGCTGCTCGGCCTGGCAGGCTCTTACATTTCGGTCAGCCGTCATATCCAGGCCATTGAGCCAAGCGGGCCTTAGTGCCCGCACTAGTCTGAGCTACAGCTGCAGCTGTTCGGCCCAGTCGATGGCATCCAGATACAGGCTGCGGACATCGGTGTTGCTGGGAAGCAATTGATTGGCCAGCTGCTGACACAATGCCCAGTTGGCCTGCTCGTAGTCCAGCACCAATTGCAGCGGTTGGCTCAGGGGGCCTTGCTGCCGCAGCAGCGCATCTTTGATGGTATTGGATAGCGGCAGTTGCTGCAGCAGTTGCTCCAGCGGTTGTTCCAATAAGGCATCCAGCAGTGACAGCATGCCGGTTAAAAAGGCGCTGGATTGCAGGTCACGTTGGCCGGCGGATTCCAGCAAGCGATCACAAAAGCGCGCCCGTACGATGGACAGCTTCAGCAGCTCCGGCTGCTTGGTATCAGCCAGATTGGACAGCGCCACCAGCGCAATGAATTTCTTCAACTCAACGGCACCCAAAAATACCATCGCATGTTTCAGTGACTTGATGGGGTTGGGGCGGGCATAGTAAGCGCTGTTGATAAAGCGCAGCAATTTGACCGACAACCCCAGATCCCGCTCCATGATCTGAACCAGTTTATCAAAATCCAGCTCTGGCTCGGCCGCTTCAGCAATCAGGGCCAGCAAATGCATTTGGTGATGGCCGAGCTTTTTGTGGCGCATCATTTCGGGGCGGGCGAAAAAGAACCCCTGATAGCAATCAAAGCCCAGTTGTTGCAATTGGGCAAATTCGGTCTGGCTTTCCACTTTTTCAGCCAGCAGTTTGCCATGAAAGTCACGCAGCTGCGCCAGCTTGTCTGGCAAGACACTGATTGGGGTTTGGCGGATATCGACTTTCAGGTAACTGATGTAAGGCATCAGTCGCTGCCACTGTGGGTTGAAGCTGTAATCATCCAGGGCCAGTTGGTAGCCTTGTTCATGCAGCTCGCGGCAGGCGGTTAGCAACTCACTGCTAAATGGCACCGACTCCAGAATTTCAATCACGGTGGTGGTTGGATCCAGCGCGGTGGGAAACTGATACAGCAGACTGTCTTCGGCAAAATTGACAAAGGCCAGCTTGTGGCCGGTAATGCGCTCCAGTCCATAAAACAAATGATGCTCTGAGAGCAAACGGCTGGTGGCTTCGTTGGGGTCGATGTCAGGAAACTGATTTTGCTCACTGTCACGAAACAACAGCTCGTAGCCCAGCAGTTGTTGCTGCCGGTCAAAGATGGGTTGGCGTGCCAGATAACCGTACATAAACAGGGCTCCTTGTGCCGCTTCAACCCAGTCTAAAGCAATTTTTTGCCGCCGTATATTACTGATTGCAATCTATAAAGTTCTGTTAGAAAAAATAGTTCTGACAAAGCTGAAACTAAAATTAGCACTCTCAATCAAAGAGTGCTAAGATAGCCTTCAACTTGAGATGGATGGAAGCAACCATGACGAAATCATCTGAACTTATGACTCTGACCTTAGGCGCCAGCAGCAGCTTTGAAGCCTATACCCAGACGGTGAGTGCTATTCCGATGCTTAGTGCCGAGGAAGAGAAATCACTGGCTGAACGTCTGCATCAGGATGGTGATTTAGAAGCCGCCCGTCAGCTGATTATGTCGCACCTGCGCTTTGTGGTGCATATTGCCCGTAGCTACGCCGGTTATGGTTTGCCGGTTAGTGATTTGGTGCAGGAAGGCAACATTGGTCTGATGAAAGCCGTCAAGCGTTTTGACCCCACTGTTGGCGTCCGCCTGGTTTCCTTTGCGGTGCACTGGATCAAAGCCGAGATCCATGAGTACGTGTTAAAGAACTGGCGCATTGTGAAAATCGCCACCACCAAGGCGCAGCGCAAGCTCTTTTTTAACCTGCGGAAATCGAAAAAGCACTTAGGCTGGTTCAGCCAGGATGAAGTCAGCCGTGTGGCTGAGTCGCTAGGGGTGGCTGAGCACGAAGTGCGTGAGATGGAATCTCGGATGAGCAATTACGACATGCCATTCGATGCGCCGGAAGGCGATGACGACCAGGCCTACACAGCACCGGCCTACTATCTGGAAGACAAAGGGTCGGATTTGGCCAGTCAGGTGCAGGACCAACAGTCGGACGATAGGGCGCACGACCAGTTGCACGCTGCCCTGCGAACGCTGGATGAGCGCAGCCAGGACATTATTCAGGCCCGTTGGCTGGCACAAAGCAAGATGACATTGCAGGAGCTGGCTGAGCGTTACCAGGTTTCTGCCGAACGAGTCCGCCAACTGGAAAAAAATGCCATGAAAAAGCTGCAAGCTGCGATGAGCTAAGCAGCTCAAGTCTCCACAAAACCACCGCATGTCGGTGGTTTTTTTGTTGGGTAAAGGCTTTGTCTGGGAGCCGTCATTATTCCAGAGCTGCAATGGCGGGTGCTGTGTAGCCAGCGGCAATCACCCGGTGTTCGTGCGGTAAAAAACGGGAAATGGGTACCAGTTCGACGCCCAGCTCAGGCAGCTCAGCCAGTCGCTGCTGCAAAAAACGGTAGGTTTCCGGGTAGGGGTGAGCAATGGCAATGGCCCGGTCGTGCCGTTTGGCAATGCGGATCAGCAAATCAAATTGCTGCTGCAAGGCTTCTTCCCGCACATCGTTGTCCAAAAAGACATGCCGGCTTAAGCTGGTGACACCATGTTGCTGCGCCTGATAGCGGGCGCGGCTGTTTACCGTGGTTAAACTATCGACGAAAAACAGCTGGCGCTGTCTGAGGTATTGCATCAGCCAGCTCATCTGTTGATCCAGCTCGGTCAAGAGACTGCCCATATGATTATTCACCCCAATGGCATAGGGAATATCCTGCAATGCTTTGCTGAGCTGGCGGGTGAAGTCTGCCCGGCTCATATCCCGGCTCAGGCCGCCGGGGCCCATGTCTTTGTTGTTGCTGGCCTGCATCGGCATGTGCAGCATCACATCTTTGCGCTGACCGTAAGCCAGTTGTGCTGATTGTTGGCCGTAGGGTGTAAAAGGCAGCACAGCGATGGTCAGAGGGTAAGGCAGTCGCACCATGTCCAAATCGCTGCGCTGATAGCCAATGTCATCAATGATGATGGCAATTTGTGGTTTGGCCACAACCTGAATGCTGCAGCAGAACAAATAGAGGCAGAAGAGTTTGATAAGTAAAGGCACGGGTTGCGTTCGTTCTTATTGTTTGCTGGCCAAAACCTGCTGATTTTAAGCCAATGGATAATTTCATTATAAGACGTTTTTTAACCAGTGAAAGAGTAATTTTGCCATTTATACTCAAGTGACCTCAAGATGCGAGTTTCAGAGCCTTTGGGCGCTTTCAATGCAAGGCACACTGGCGACGCAATGTCGACCACCTTGCTAGCCAGGGTAACACCGCAGTGGAAGCGCCCAGAGGCTCCCGC
>SKGJ01000353.1 GCA_007117525.1 Alkalimonas sp. | reverse complement strand
TGGGCGCATAGCTGTAACTCAGGGCATGGTTCTGACTGCTGCCCTCAAGCTGCGCAATGCGCGAGCCCAGGTTGCCCGGGATCAGCAGGGTGCTTTGCTGATCGTCGGTACTGAACAGGCCGAAGGTATGCTGCTCGATGCGGCCGGTGAGTTTTGCTCCGGCATTGGGCTCGGCAATGTTGCGGGTATGCACCAGATTCAGCGGGGTGGCAAAGTAGTCAGCATTTTCGGTGAAAAACGGCCTTTTTTCGGCAAAAAATAGCGTGAAAGGGTTGTTGATGGTGAGCTCTGCCGCGTCGGCTTCGACCTGGGAAAAGTCTGGGTTCAAAGTGGCATTGAAGGTCATGTCCTGAGTGATGCCCCATTTCACATCCAGACTGACATCGGTGTTGCTGCTGCTTTGCCAGCCCTGATCGCTGGCAAGGGGACGCTGCTGCTCAATGCCGGTGACCAGCGCCGGCGCAATGATTAAGGAGCGGCTTTGCTCGGCGCTGGCAAAACCGGTGATCGGCGTCATCTGACACACCATGCAGCGATTGCTGCGTTTAATTGGCGCGCTGGAGATGCGCAGCTGCTGATCACGCGGTAAAAACCGCACCAATTCAAATGCCATCTGCTTGGCACCTTCGGTGGTGGGCATATTCAGAATGTGCAAAGGGATGGCCATTTCCACCCGGAAGCCGTGCTCGGTAATACGGCCTACCGCTTGCCAATGGCCGTCCCAGGCCGAGGATTCGGTGCCGGTGACGGCGTTTTCAATCGAATCGGCCTGACTGCCGAGCGGATTAACAAAAAACTGATAGGCGCGCTGTTGATTGCCGTAGGTATCAAGTTTTAAACCAACGACATCATCGCCCCAAATCTGGTTACGATTGCGATAGGCGGCGCGGATTTGCTGTGGATTGGGGTCATGGGCATCAATGGCAACGTAAAGTGTGTGGCCATCTTCAAACAGGTAGCCCATGGTGTACACCTCGGCTTTGCCTTCATCCAGTGGCGCTGTCAGGTAATGGATCGGCACCTGCAAGGCCTGTTGCCACTGCGGTTCATCCAGGCTGCCATCCAGCACCATGGCAGGTCCATCGGTTAGCACCGGGATATGCAGGGGATTCGTTTGCGCAAAAGCCGGCGTCAGCAGCAGACTGAGTGGGAGAAGGGCGCTTAAAAAGCGAAGAGATTTCAAGGCTCTGCCTTTTAGGAGTGCGAAAAATGGCGCTACTTTACCTGAGCCTGGCACGGATGCCAATGGTCACAACTGCTGGGTCGGACCAAGGCCCTGCTTTGTACGTTAAAGCTACGTTGTGGTTTTGAAGAGTGTCTGACAGGCAACCGGCAAGGGTTGCCTGTCAAAGTGCGGGGTTACATCATGCCCAGAGCAATAAAGCCAAAGAAGGCCAGTATTGCTGCGATAAGCGCGTAAGGGAATTGTGTTAAAGCGTGGCCCATTAAGTCACAGCCAGAGCCCTGCGCGGCCAGTACGGTCGAGTCGCTGTAGAAACAGGCCTGACTGCCGAACGAACTGGCAGAGAGCAGCGCACCAATCACCAATGGAATATTGGCATCCACCGCCAGCGCGATTGGCATGACGATCGGGATGGAAACGGCGAAAATACCCCAGGACGAGCCGGTTGCAAAAGCCAGCAGTGCCATGGCGACAAACACCACTGCCGGCAGCATCTCGGCCGACATGTAAGGTGCCAGATTGTCAATCACGTACAGCGGCAAGCCCAGTTGATCGCAGACATCTTTAAAGGTAAAGGCGGCTATGACGGTGCAAATGGCCGGTAGCATGGTTTTAAAGCCATGGATCATCTGGTCCATCATTTCATTAAACGGCATCAGGCGCTGCGCCATATAAAGCGGCAAAGTCAGCACAAAAGTCAGGATCAAAGCCGGCCAAATTTCGGCTTCAAACCAGATGCTAAAGCCCACCAGCATTGCCATCGGCAGCACAAAGTTGATCAGCTTGCCGTGCTTGCGATCGGCATGCTCGAACTCTTCTTCCATCGCCTGCATGGCAAAATCATCGGCGGTGTGAGTTTCCTGCTGCGGTGCATCCTGCTGAATGGCACCACCACGAGCGGCAAGCTCGGCTTTTTTCATCGGGCCAATCAGCGGCACCACGCCTAAGATCACCAATGGGACCATAATCATTGCCAGCCAGGCATACAGCATGTACGGAATGGCGGAAATGTAGGTCATAATGCCGTTTGGATCGCTGTCCGGCGCTACGCCATTGGCGACCAGCAAGCCACCAAAGAACACCGCCCAGGTCGAAATCGGCACGATGACGCACATCGGCGCAGCGGTGGAGTCCACCACATAGGCCAGCATCTCGCGCGACACTTTGAATTTATCGGTGATGCGCTTCATGGTTTCACCAACGGTCAACGCATTGAGGTAATCGTCGATAAAGATCAGCATGCCAAGGAAGTAGGTCATCAGCAGCGAGGGCTTGCGGCCCTGAGCGTATTGCTGGGCAACCCGGCCAAAGGCAAAGGCGCCACCGGTATGCACCAACAGGGCAATTAAGGCACCAAAGCCACCGACCACCAGGATCAGCCAGCCAATGGTTTCATCCTGCATCACCCGCTCGGTGGTTTCGGCAAAGTTAAACAGGCTTTCACTGGGGGAAATTAACAGCAAGCCGGCTACGGCCCCCATGATCAGCGCGAAAATCGGTCGTTTTAACCAGATGGCGACAATAAGCACCACCACAGGTGGGATTAAACTGATGGCGCTGGGTTCAACAACGGCGGCTTCAATGGCCGCGGCAAGGGAGTCTGCTCCCTCTTCAATGGCCTCTGCGATGGTTTCTGTCGACATAGAACGTCTCTCAATTTGATTCCGGCTGGCGGAAAAAGATCGAAAAAAACCGTGAACTGGGGATGCAGGATCCAGAGCACGGAGCGAAACCTTGCTCTTTCCAGTCACGGGCTTTGAGAAACTGCAAAATCCTCATCAAGTTACCGGACTATCCTGCCAAGATCCGACCTGAACTGCAACGCATGGTCGGAAAAAGAAGCAGCGCAAGTACAAGCTGGCACAGGCCAATTTTTGCGCGGCAATCATAGCAAAAAAAAGCCGGCTGACAAGTGAAAATTTCTTGCCAGATCCGGCTGGGTGGAAGGGCGTTAAGCGGCTGTTCTGGCAGCGCTTTAACTGCCGATAATACCACCATCCTCTTTGGTGATGATCACCGTGGCTGAGCGGGGGCGGTTGGTGCGCCGATCCGGCCAGGTGCTGCTAAAGCTGTAAGGGCCGGAGCCTTCGCCTGGGTGCTGAATATTGACGAACATGGTTTTGCAATCCGGTGTCATCACCACCCCGGTGACTTCGCAATCGACCGGGCCGACCAAAAAGCGTTTGATGGTGTGGGTCTTTACATCGGCCGCCAGCATGGCGTTGTTGCCAAAAGGTCCGCTACGCATTTGCGCGCCGGCCATGTCGGTTTGGATCCACAGCAAGCCGTTTGGATCGAACCAAAGGCCATCGGGTGAGGCGTGATGGTTTTGCTCGGTTAGCATGAATTGATGCTCTGGGGTGTAGGTAAAGACATCGCCCGAGAGCAGGAAAATATCCCAGTCAAAGCGCTGACCGGTGCCTTCACGCCAGCGGATGATATGACCGCTGTGGTTGTTGGCGCGCGGGTTGGCGGCATCCGGGCTATGACGGCGGCTGTTGTTGGTCAGGGTAAAATACACTTCGTTGCTGACTGGGTGCACCGCGCCCCATTCCGGCCGGTCCATTTTGGTGGCGCCCATGATATCGGCCGCCAGCCGGGTGTTTAGCAGCACATCGGCCTGGCTGTCAAAGGCATGGCCGGCGGCCTTGGCTTTGGCCTGAAAATCCGCGTTCTCAATATCAAGCGGCAACCAGTCGCCACTGCCGTCTTCGTTGTAGCGGGCAACATAAAGGGTGCCTTCATCCAGCAAGTGCGGCCCTGCAGTGGCCGGGTGGTACGGCTTGGCCGAAACAAACTTGTAAATGTACTCAAAGCGGGCATCATCGCCCGAATAGGCCACCAGCGGCTTGCCGGCTTCTGGTTTGGCGAAAATAAGTCCTTCATGGGCAAAGCGGCCCATGGCGGTGTGTTTCACCGGCGTGCTGTCGGGGTTGAACGGGTCGATTTCAACAATCCAGCCAAAGTTGTTCGGCTCGTTGCGGTAATCGTCGCTGGCGTTATCGGCAAAAGGTGTAGCGTTGAAACGGCTGATGGCATCGTCGCTGCGTCCGGCAGTTTCCCAGTGCAAAATGCTGTGCTCATCGGCAATGCTGTAGCGGCGATGCTCACGCGGCATGGCTTGCTGATGATTGACAAACAGCAGTGCCCAGTTTTCTTC
>SKGJ01000162.1 GCA_007117525.1 Alkalimonas sp. | reverse complement strand
CAGCCGGTCACCATCAATGGTGGCATGGAAATGCGTGCCTGGTACGACATTAAAAGTATGGACTTATTGAGCCGGGCCGACGAAGCCGGTGTTCGTGATTCTGCGGCCAAGGTGCAGCAGTTGCTGGATAGCTTGATCGCCGAAGGCATTCCCTCCGAGCGCATTGTGCTGGCTGGATTTAGTCAGGGCGGTGTCATTGCGCTGCATTTGTTGCCGCGTCTGCCCTACAAACTGGCGGGCGTGATGGCGTTGTCCACCTACCTTTGCGCACCCGATAAGCTGCCAGCAGAGGCAGTGGCTACCAACAAAACAACACCGGTCTTTATTGGTCATGGCACCCAGGACCCGGTGGTGCCGATGGCCGGTGGGCAACAGGCGTTTCATGCCTTAAAAAATCAGGGCTTTCAGGTACGCTGGCACGAGTATCGGATGGAGCACAGCGTGTGCGCCCAGGAAGTGGCCGACATCCGCAGCTTTTTGCAGCGTCTGCTGATCACTGAAAAGGAGTGCTGAGGTGTCCCAGACTTTACGCATAGCAACCCGGAAAAGCGCGCTGGCACTGTGGCAGGCTGAATACGTGAAAGCCGAGCTGGAAAAGCATCATCCTGATCTGCAGGTGGTGTTGGTGCCGATGTCGACCCAGGGGGATAAAATTCTCGACACGCCGTTGGCCAAAATTGGAGGCAAAGGGCTTTTTGTCAAAGAGCTGGAAACGGCCTTGCTGGATGGACGGGCCGATATCGCGGTGCACAGCATGAAAGATGTGCCGGTGGCCTTTCCGGATGGCCTGGTGCTGCAAACCATTTGCCCGCGGGAAGATCCGCGCGATGCCTTTGTTTCCAACCGTTACGCCAATCTGGATGCGCTACCCGCTGGCGCTGTGGTTGGCACCTCCAGCTTGCGCCGGCAGTGCCAGTTAAAAGCCAGACGCCCCGATTTGGTGATTCATGATCTGCGTGGCAACGTCAATACCCGTCTGGCCAAGCTGGACCAGGGCGACTTTGATGCCATCATTCTGGCGGCGGCAGGGTTAATTCGGCTGGGTTTTCAACAGCGTATCGCCGATTGGCTGGAACCCGAGCAAAGCCTGCCAGCCAATGGTCAGGGGGCGGTTGGCATTGAATGCCGGGCTGACGATGTGGTGACACAGCAATGGCTCTCTGCACTGCATGATGCCGATACCGCGGATCGGGTGCTGGCCGAGCGGGCGATGAATCGTCGCTTGCAAGGTGGTTGCCAGGTGCCGATAGGCGCTTACGCGGAACTGGCAGGGGATCACCTCTGGTTGCGCGGCCTGGTCGGTTCGCTGGATGGCGGCCAGATACTGCAGGCGGAAGCCAGAGCGCCGCGTCAGCAAGCCGAAGCCCTGGGTGAGCAGGTCGCAGCAGCACTGCTGGCCCAGGGGGCTGCCGATTTGCTGGCAGCAGCTTATCAGGACCGCGCATGACAGCGCACAGCCTGTTAATCACCCGACCAGCCGGCAAAGCCGATGGCTTGCTGGCCAGCCTGGATCAGTTGGGCTACCAGTATCTGTATCAGCCTCTGATTGCGACCCAACTGGTACCGATCAAAGCCAAAGAGCAACAATGGCTGCAACAGGCCGATCAGTTGATTTTTGTCAGTGTCAGCGCCGTCACCTCGCTGCAGCAGCAGCTGGATGCCAGCACGCTGGCTGCCCCCCTGCGGGCTGTTGGCCACACCACCGCCACGGTGTTGCAGCAGTGGACCTGCCGCGAGGTGCTGTACCCGGACGATCAGCGCAGCGAAGGGGTGCTGTCGATGCCTTGCATGCAGCAGGTGGATGGTCAGAACATCGTGATTGTACGGGGGCAAAGTGGCCGTGAACTGATGAAGCAGGGGCTGCAACAGCGGGGAGCCCGGGTGCGTTATGTGCAAAGCTACCATCGGTTGCCAATCGAGCTGGATGGCTGTGCCTTGTATGCATTGTGGCAGCAGCAGGTGAGTTGTATTCTGGTCACCAGCGAAGAAATTATGCGGCGGTTATTTTCGTTACTACCGGTCGAGGGCCATGACTGGTTGCGCAGCCGCTACTGGATCCTGGTCAGCCCGCGCATGCACGATGCCGCGCTGACACTTGGCATTCCGGTGAGCAAGATTATACTGGCAGAGAATGCCAACGACAGCGCCTTGATGGCAGCGATAGGTCACTACAAAAGAGGTTACTTATGAGCCGTGAGCCGGATACCACTGAAGCAGCTGCAGCAGAGGCAACGCCGCAGGAAGGCGATGCGATGCGTTATCTGTCGGAAGAAGCGATGCAAGAGCCTGCGCGGAAAACCGGCCGGGGCATCGCCTGGCTGGCGCTGTGGTTGCTGTTGATGTTGCTGGCTGCACTGACAGCGGCTGCCTGGTGGCTTTACCCGCAATTTCAACAACTGAGTCAGCTGCCTCAGCAGCAACAGCAGCAGTGGGAGCGGCTGTTCAGTGAAGAGCGGCGCTTGTTGCAACAGCAAAGCCGGCAGGTGCAGGCCGATATGCAAGCCGGGCAGGAATCCTGGTTGCGGCAACAGCGCCTTCAGCAGCAGGAGCAACAGCAGCAATTGCAACAGCAAGCGGCTCAATTTCAGCAGCAGCTGCGTTTTCTGGAGCAGCGGCTGGAGCAACAACAGGGTGCAGCGCCCAGCATCTGGTTATTGGCAGAGGTGGACTACCTGCTGCGGATGGCCAGCCAGAAAATCTGGCTGGAACTGGATGTGGCCACCAGCCAACAGTTGCTGAAAAGCGCCGACAGTCGGCTGGCACAGTTGGCGGAGCCATCCTTGGTGATGGTTCGTGAAGCCATCCGGCAAGATCAGCAAGCGCTGGCGCGGCTTCGGATCCCCGATCCGGTCGAGACGCAGTTGGCCATTCGTGCGCTGCGTGATCAGGCACTGGAGCTGCCTTTTACGCATCATGCCGGGCCTGCGTTGAAAGATGAGGTGCCCGCAGAGCAAGGTTGGCCACAGCGCTGGCGACAGTTGTGGCGCCAAGGCCTGAGTCAACTGGTGCAGGTGCGCCGGGCCACCGCGGATGATGAATTTAGCCTGAGCGCAGAGCAGGAGTTCATTGTGCAGCAGCGCTTGCAACAGCAACTGGTGCAGGCCGAATTGGCGGCGCTGCAACAGCAGACACCGCTGTTTCGGGCCAGCCTGCAAGAGGCCAAAAGCCTGGTGCAGCGTTTTTACCTGGACTCTGCGCCGGCTACCCAGCAACTGGTGGCTCAGCTGGAAGCCTTGATTGGCCAGCAGCTTCACCCAGGCCACATCGCGCCCTTGCAAAGTCTGGAGGCATTGCAACGTTATCAGCGCACCATCGATTTGCTGTCGGATGAAGCAGGAGAGGCGCCATGATGCGACTACTGCTGTTGGTGTTGTTGCTGGCGCTCGCCATGTGGTTCGGCCCCCTGGTATTGGCGCAGCCAGGCTATGTCCGTATCGTGGTTGCCGGCTATACCCTTGAGATGACTTTGGTGGGGCTGTTGAGCTGCCTGTTGCTGGTGATGTTGCTGAGCTGGCTGGTGCTGCGGCTGTTGCGTTTTGTTTGGTTGCTGCCCAGTCGCTCCTGGCGCTTTTGGCAGTGGCGCCGGCGACAAAAAGCCGAGCAAGCCTTCCAGCAGGGGCTGCGCGCTTTTGCGCGGCAACAGTGGCAGGATGCTTCGGCTTTGCTGCAACAATCGCTGCAGCATCACCAACACCAGCAGGAAAAGCAGATGCTGGCCGGTTACGCCGCCTTTTATGCCGGCCAAAAGCAACTGGCTGAGCAGTTGGTCCAGGCGCTGCCCGAGTCCGATGCCAATACCTGGTTTGTCAAAGCCGACCTGCTGATTCAGCAAGGGCGTGCGGCCGAAGCGGCCCAGTTGCTACAGCCCCGGATGGAGCAGCAATCAACGGCCTGTGGCCTGGGCCAGCTCTATCTTTACAGCTTACAGCAAGCCGAGCAGTGGCAATCCTTGCTGGAACAGGTGCCGACGGCGCTTAAACAGCGTTGGTTTAGCAAGTCGCAATGGGCCGTGCAGCGTTACCAGATTTATCCCAAAGCCATCAGTAGCCTGGTGCAGCAAGGGCAATTTTCCGAGCAGGCCGATTACTGGCAACAGTTGCCTGGCAAAGAGCGCAAGTCGGTGGCGGCTGCGATTGGCCGGGCCTGGGCCAAAGCCAATCAGGGCCAAACGGAGCAGGCGGAGCGTCTGCTGGTCAATACGCTGGCGCTGGCCGATGTGGAGCTGGCCTGGCCTTACCTGCGGCAAATTCCACTGGGCAGCTCGGTGCTGCAACTGCGCAAACAGGTGCAACACTGGTTGCGTGATCATGCCGCCAATGGTTACCTCTATGCCGTGCTAAGCTGGCTGGCTGCGCAGGAAGGGGAGCTGGAGCAAGCGCGGCTGGCCTGGAAAAAAGCGTTGCAGTACCAGCCTGATTTGGCGACGTTCGGAGCGCCTTGATGGCGCAGCTCACCGGGCTGGCGCCAGTCAGCCGGCCCGATGCGCGGCTGTTGGTGCTGGGCAGCATGCCAGGAGCCGTGTCACTGGCGCAGCAGCAGTATTATGGCCATCCGCGCAATCATTTTTGGCCCATCATGGCCGAGCTGTTTGGCTTTGATGCCGCTTTAGCCTACCCGGAACGCGTCCAGGCGCTACTCAACAATCAAGTAGCGCTGTGGGATGTGCTGCAGCACTGTGAACGTCAGGGCAGCCTGGACAGTGCCATCCGTGCTGAAATACCAAACAACTTTGCTGAGTTTTTTGCCACTCACCCGGCCATTCGTGTGATCGCCTTTAACGGCCGAAAAGCGCAACACAGCTTTCAGCGCTGGGTGCTGCCACAGCAGGTGTTACCCGACGGCTGCCAGCTACTGGCCTTGCCATCAAGCAGCCCGGCCAATGCGACTATTGCACGCGAGCAACGCTTGCTGCAGTGGCGACAACTGGCAGATTTTTTGGCCTGATTAAAATCAAACCCCTCAATGGCTTACTTGGCTGCAGTGTCAATTAAGCTGACAAATATTAAGTTTTTTCTTGACAATATGCCTGTCGCGGGACAATAGTGTTTATAAAGTAATCAAACTGACACCTTTGTATGATCCTGCATGGCCCCTGTCAATTCGACACCCGCTGCCTGGCTTTTCGCCAGCAGGGCCTGCATGCATGCGCCACCGATTATCACCTCTCTGAGTGGTTCGACGAATAGCCACCTTCCCTTGCTAAGGTCTTAGCCAAGGTTCAATCCGAATACTTCCGTAGTCTGTGGAGTACCTGTGGTGCATGCTGCGGAGTTTCTGCCCTTAGGGCATTTCTATAATAACGATAAGCAGGTAACAACAATGAAAGCACTCGTTCAAATCAGCGCCATGGCGCTGTTGATTAGTAGCCATGCCTACGCCTGTCTGACGCAGGAGCAGGAAAACAACAACACCGAAAGCCGCGCCAATGGGCCTTTGTGTTCCGGGGTGACGGTGGATGCCAGCATCCATAACCGCAACGATGTGGACTGGTTTTATTTTGATACCACCAGCACCGGTGATATCTCCATCAGCTTAAGTCACGGCAATAATGTTGATTTTGACTGGTTTTTGTACCGGGAAACCGGCAGTTACATCCTCTCCGGCCAAACGGCGAACAACCCGGAAACCGGCACCTATCCAGCCGCTGCCCCCGGACGACACTACATCAAGGTCACCCGCTATGCTGGCACTGGCAATTACCAGTTGCTGGTCACCTTTAACGGGGACGGGCAAGGGGGCGATCCTGATCCGACGCCTGGCAGTTGCGACTATGGCCCGCGGCCCAGTAAGCCGGGTGGCCTGACGGTTTACCGGGTGGGCAGTCTGGAGGATAACTGCGTCGAGCTGTCGGAGCCGGCTGTATTGTTGATGGGGGGCGGTACCGATGTGGATGACGCCTTCAGTCAGCGGGTTGCTCCACATATTCAGGGCGGCAATATTGTGGTACTGCGTACTGCTGGAACCGGTGCCTACAATGACTACCTGCAGGGGCTGACCAATGCCGCTTCGGTAGAAACCATCATTGTCGATAGCCGCAGCAAAGCCAACAGCGACTACGTGGATTGGGTGATTCGTAGCGCTGAGTTTGTCTGGCTGGCCGGTGGTGATCAAAGTACCTACATCAGCAACTGGCAGGGCACCAAGGTGGAAGAGGCCATCCAGTATGTCTACGACAAAGGTGGCGTGGTGGGCGGTACGTCGGCCGGTAACCATGTGCTCAGTCAGTTTGTTTACAACCCGGATGGTGTTCAGGGAGCTGTAAGCGCTGAAGTGGTAACCGACTTTTGCCACAATACCATTCAAATCAGCACCGACTTTCTGAACATTCCGATGCTGGCCAACACCATCAATGACACCCACTTTTATGAGCGGGATCGGATGGGACGTTCGGCGGTGTTTCAGGCGCACTTAGGCAGCTCGGGTCGCGCCATCGGTGTGTCAGAGCGTACTTCACTCTTTGTGCAGGCGAATGGCCATGCTGTGGTGGATGGCCAGTACGAAGTGTATGTGCTTCGGGCCGATGGCCAAACCTCGTATCAGCAAACCAGTTGTGGTCAGCCGGTCGTGATGAGCGATTTGCTGCGGTACCGCTTGTTGTCTGGCGATAGCTACAATCTGCTGAATAACAGCAGCTCGGTCTCGCCAATCCGGATTGGAATCAATGGCAACTTTAGTAGCTTTTATACGCCATCCAACCCTTACTAACACGAAACAAGTGCCTGGCCGCATCTGCTGCGGCCAGCCCACAACAGAGGAATGCGATAGGCAATGGTTCAAATGAAGAAGTTAATGCCAGTGCTGGCTCTTGGCATGATGGTGGTACTGAACACGGGTTGTAGCAGCAGTGATACACAAACAGAATTGCTGAGCAGTATTGAGCAACTGGCCAATGCGGAAGCCTGTGGCTATGGGCCCAGGCCAGAGCGGCCAGCAAATTTAACCCGCTATGCGGTGGGTTATACCGGCGATGTGTGTGTTGCGCTGAACCCCGATGATGCCGGCGTTATTCTGATGGGGGGCAGCAGTGATGTGGACAGTATTTTTGTCAGCAAGGTACGGCCTCACATCCAAAATGGCAATGTGCTGGTATTGCGCACCCGCGGCGCGGCCGGCTACAACGACTACTTGCAGCAGCTGACTCAGGCTGCCTCGGTGGAAACTTTGATTGTTGACAGCCGGGATAAGGCCAACAGCGATTATGTGGCCTGGGCGGTGAAAACCGCTGAGTTTATCTGGTTTGCCGGTGGCGATCAGTCCGAGTACATCCGCTATTGGCAAGATACCCGCTTGCAGCAAAAGCTGCACTACGCCTACCAAAAAGGGGCCATTATTGGCGGTACCTCGGCAGGTAATGCGATTTTAGGCGAAGTTGTCTACAACCCGGATGGGGTGGGCAGTGCTGTATCTTCTGAGGTGGCGAAGGATTTTTGCGATGCCAACATTCGCTTTAGCGGCGACTTTTTGCAGGCTCCGATGTTGGCTGGCACCCTAACCGATACCCACTTTAAGCAACGGGATCGAATGGGGCGCTTGATGGTGTTTTTAGCCCATCATCCCGAAAAAGCCTTAACCGGTATCGCGGTCTCCGAGCAAACAGCACTTTGGGTGGCGCGCGATGGCCAGACCGAGGTCTATGGGCACCATGAAGTTTACATGGTCAGAGCCGACGATCAGACTCAGTTTCGTCAAACCGAGTGTGGCCAGCCGGTCATCATTGATGATTTGCTGCGTTACCGTCTGGTGCCGGGGGATCACTATCAGCTGGGCAGCCATCAAAGCTCAGTAGTGCCGCTGCGGATCTCGCTGGATGGACGGCAAAACCCCAGCTACCAACCCAGCAATCCTTATTAGTGGCATAGGCACTCAGCTCTGATGGTTCATGAATTATTTCGTAGTGGTGCGGTCTATACAGCACCTTTCCACTGCAGTCCGAGTCGCTTTTGTCGCCATTGCCTCCATCATGGTCCGATGCCGTTGTTGAATCTGAACAACGGCAGAGCCGGGCTCACGCTGTACCTCGTTGGCAGCGCTGGCGTTTGCCATTGCTGCTGGCGGTGTTGGTGCATGTGTCTATTGGCTTAGTTGTGGTGCAACAAAAATGGCAGCGTCCGCTTTCACCTGCTGAGCCGGCCCGGGCCATCGAAGCTTATTTTTATCAGCCAGCCCCTGTGATCACCACAGCTGAGCGGACGGCCCCGCTGGCTGAAGTTAAGCAAGAAGAGGAGCCCGAAGAACCGACTGTGGTGTTGGAATCGCCAGAGGAAGCGATGGCCTCTGCCAACGGACATCTTGAAACGCAGGCCGGGGTATCGGCCGCAGCGGACGGCGGTCTTGAGTCGTCGCTTGAATTTGTAGACGGTAGCCAGCTTCCGGTTATCGAGCGCGGCGGAAGTCTGATAGAGCGCGCTTTGCAGCAGCTGCAAAGCACGGATGATATGGCCAGTGCACATCGGGCGGAGCAAATACAACGGTACGCGCAACCCAAAATTACCGTAGAGAAGCGCTATCAGGAAGTCTATGATGGCAGTAAGCCTATACGAAACTCTCGTGGCTGTCTTAGCGGTGATCCGAGTAGAGACGGCTTTGGCTTTGATGGCTTAATGGCAGCAGAGTATATACCCTGTGGCGATGAAATGAGTGCCGGTCAGCAATTGCAGGAAATCCTGCAACGCCGCTCCAAGCATTTGGGCCGATCAAAGTAAACTAAATGTGTCTGGATCAGCCCTGCAACTGCTGCTCCAGCCGCTCTTTTAAAGCCCCTTCAATGGCGACGGCTTTGCCGGTTTTCTGATCCAGACAGACAAAGGTAATATCGGCATCGGCAGCAAGGGTGTCGCTGCCTTTAATCCGAACCTCCTGGCGGACCATGGCACTTTTGCTGCCAATTTTGCTGAAGCGGGTGCTGATTTGCAGAGTATGCCCCATGGTGGCGGCTTCACGGTAGTTGATATTGATGTTCACAATGACCCAGGCCAGGCCCAGCTTCTGAAAGAACTCGACGTCGCCATTGTCTTCCAGATAGCCCCAGCGGGCTTCCTCTAAAAATTCCAGATAACGGGCATTGTTGACATGCTGATAAATATCAAGGTGATAGCCGCGGACTTTGATATCAGTTAGGTGTGGCATAGGGGCAATCTCGTTTATAAACAGACCCGGATTATGGCACAGGCCATCTGGCTGGACCAGTTTATGCTGAGCAAAACACGACTGAACGGGTCCATGCAGTCTGGTGCCCGCTTAGATATAAGCAAACGCATCAGCGAACATCTGTTCGCGATGTGCGCCTTGCTGCAAAAAGGCATCCCGTGCCATACCCACCATCGGGAAAGGGCCAGCGATGTAAATATCGTACGCATCCAGTGAGACAAAATCATCCAGCACCGCTTGATGCACCAGGCCGGTCCGTCCTTGCCAGCTGGCTTCAGGCTCTTGCACCACCGGAATAAATCGAAAGCCGGGCTGGCTGCTGGCCCAGCTCGCCAGCTGTTGCTGCAGGTAAAGGCTGCTCTCTTCCCTGACACCCCAGTACAAAAACACCGGTCGGTTTTGGCCTTGTTGCTGCAACGCCTGAGCCAGACTGTAGATGTAGGAAAAGCCGGTGCCACCAGCAAGCAATACGATGGGGTTGTCGCGCTCTGCGCGCAAAAAGGCCTGGCCGAGCCCTCCTTCAATGCAAACCGGCTGCCCGGTTTGTTGCTGCTGCATCAGATAATTCAGCGCCTGACTGCTGTATTCATCGGCTTTGGAACCGCCAATATGCAGCTCCAGCAACTGGCTATCGGGCGTGCAGGCCAGCGAGAAGGGGCGCTTGTCCTGCTCTGTCAGACAAAGCTGCAGGTATTGGCCTGGCAGGAAAGTCACCGGTTGTTCCGGTCGAAGCAACACCCTTTGCACAAAAGGGGTTAAAGGCGTAATGGCTTCTACGGCGCATTGGGTTGGGTTCATGTTGGTCTCGTCAGGCTTGAATAAAAGGGTGGTGCAATACCAAATCCGTGGTCGGATAGGCTAAACAACCATAGGTAAAGTTTTGCGTCTTGTCGATGTCCGAAAGCGGCGACGGTGGCTGATAGCGTACCTCGCCTTGCTGCAATCGGCAAACGCAGCTGGTGCAAACGCCCTGTTGGCAGCGGTATGGGTAATCAATGCCCTGGCGTAGTGCAGCTTGCAGTATCGTTTCACCAGCACTGGCCTCGAAACTGAGGCCGGCCGGCAAAATGGTAATCCGGTAGCTTTGGCTCATGGCTCTGGCAGCTCAATGCCAAGTTCGGGCCAGAGTGCATCCACCCGGGCTTTGATCGCCGGATCCATCACAATGGGCTCGCCCCATTCGCGGTCGGTTTCACCCGGCCACTTGTTGGTGGCATCCATCCCCATTTTAGAACCCAGGCCTGAAACCGGTGAGGCAAAATCCAGGTAGTCAATGGGCGTGTTCTCGACCAGCGTGGTATCGCGGGCTGGATCCATCCGGGTGGTGATGGCCCAGATCACATCTTTCCAGTCACGGGCGTTGATGTCGTCGTCGCAAACAATCACGAACTTGGTGTACATAAACTGGCGTAAAAACGACCAGACGCCCATCATCACCCGCTTGGCATGTCCCGGATACTGTTTTTTCATCGTCACAACCGCCAGGCGATAAGAGCAGCCTTCGGGTGGCAGATAAAAGTCGACAATTTCCGGAAATTGTTTTTGCAAAATAGGGACAAACACTTCATTCAGAGCCACCCCCAGAATGGCCGGCTCATCCGGTGGTCTGCCGGTGTAGGTGCTATGATAAATTGGGTCTTTGCGATGGGTGATATGGGTGACGGTAAACACCGGGAAGTTGTCCACCTCGTTGTAATAGCCGGTATGATCGCCATAAGGTCCTTCCGGTGCCATCTCGCCGGCTTCGATGTAGCCTTCCAGCACAAACTCGGCACTGGCTGGGACTTGCAGTTCATTGCTTAGGCATTGCACCACTTCGGTATTGTCACCGCGCAGCAGGCCGGCAAAGCCGTATTCGGACAGGGTATCTGGCACTGGCGTGACCGCCCCCAAAATGGTCGCAGGGTCTGCGCCCAAGGCCACCGCAACCGGGAAACGCTCACCCGGGTGGGCTTTTTGCCATTCGAAAAAATCCAGTGCGCCGCCGCGGTGGGATAACCAGCGCATAATGACTTTGTTTTTGCCAAGCACTTGCTGGCGATAAATACCCAGATTTTGCCGCTCTTTGTGTGGGCCCCGTGTGACGGTCAGTCCCCAGGTGATCAGCGGCGCGGCGTCGCCGGGCCAGCAATGCATGATGGGCAGTTGGGTTAGGTCGATGGCGTCGCCGGTCAGTACCACTTCCTGGCAGGGCGCTTTGCGGACTTTTTTCGGCGACATGTTCAGCACTTGCTTAAAAATTGGCAGCTTGCTGAAAGCGTCCTTTAAGCCTTTGGGGGGCTCGGGCTCTTTTAAAAAGGCCAGCAGTTTGCCCACCTCGCGCAAAGCGCTGACATCTTCTTGCCCCATGCCCAGTGCCACCCGCTCCGTAGTACCAAACAGATTGGCCAGTACCGGGATCTTTGAGCCTTTCGGGTTTTCAAACAGCAAGGCTGGGCCACCGGCACGCAAGGTGCGGTCGGCTATTTCGGTCATTTCCAGCACCGGGTTTACTTCGACCGTGATGCGTTTCAGTTGGCCTCGTTGTTCCAGCTGATGGATGAAGTCTCGCAAATCTTTGTATTTCATAAGCTCGTTCATTGGCAAAGCAGCAAATTACGTAGCTGCAGCATGGCAGGATCAGCCCCGACTCAGGTAGCGAAGTATACACTCTGACAGCCGTGCTGTCAGTCCGGCTGGTGGTTGGCTGTCTTGATGAAATCCATCAGTGCCTGCTTCTGCTGAATCAACACGAATTATCGATTAAAGACCCGCCTGCGGGCTGTAATGGGTTGAATCTATGACTATACTGAAAAGAAACGAACCCACGAACAGAGGTTGCATGGACTTTCCCGCCAGCATCAAGCAGCAGACGTGTCAGGACTGCCTGAGCGGTCAATCCCTTGGTTTTGACATCAAAATGGCGTTCCAGCCAATTCTGGATTGGCAAGCGCAATCAATTTTTGCCTACGAGGCTTTGGTGCGTGGCCCTGAAGGGCAGGGGGCTGGTTGGGTGTTTGAGCGCATCAACAAAAGCAATCGGTATTATTTTGATCAGGCCTGTCGGGTCAAAGCCATTGAAACTGCAGCCCGGCTTGGCTGCAGCACCTATTTGAATATCAATTTTATGCCCAATGCGGTCTACAACCCTGAGACCTGCATCAAAGCCACTTTGGAAGCCAGCGATCTCTATGGCTTTTGCAAAGAAAAAATTATTTTTGAAGTAGTAGAGACGGAAGAGATCCCGGACAAAGAACACTTAACCCGCATCTTCCAGAGTTATGCCCGCCATGGTTTCTTAACGGCCATTGATGATTATGGCGCTGGTTTTGCCAATCTGGAGTGGTTGCAACGCCTAAAACCCAACATTCTGAAATTAGACATGGCCTTGATCAGAGACATTGATCAAAACCCGGCCAAGCAAGCCATTGTGCGGGACACCATGGCACAATGCGAACTGCAAGGGACCCGGGTGTTGGCTGAGGGCATAGAAAGTGCCGCCGAACTGGCCTGGCTGGTGTCGGCCGGTGTGCGTTACCTGCAAGGCTACTATTTTGCCAAGCCAGCGCTGGAGCAGCTTACGCCGCTGTCAGCCATTCATGGTTTAGCGCAGTAGTTGCTGACCCCACAGGGATTCTCTTAGCAAACAACAAAGGCGCCGGAAAGCGCCTTTGTTGCTTGTGCCGCGGTCAGCTTAAAAATCGTAACTAATGCGGGCGTAGACCATGCGACCAGAGCGGCCGAAAGGCGAATAGTTGGAAAAAGAAATGGCTCCTGTGGTATTCAGGTGAATTGGAAAGGCATCTGGATAGGTATCGAACAGGTTATCGGCACCAAAGGCGACACGCATGCTGTCGGTCAGCTGGTAGCGTCCTTCCAAATCCACCAAGACCTTAGCCCCTAAGGTAAAGTCGTTGGCCGGGTTGGCATTGGGTGCCAACACCTCGCCATAGCGGGTTGCTTTTAAAGTGGCGCCAAAACGATCATGACTCCAGTTGATGATGGCGCCCAGCTTGTCTTTCGGGTTGCCTTTTTCAAAGGTCAACACATTGACCCGACCAAACAGGGTTGGAGCAGGATCCAAAGCGGCCAGCTCGGCCGTTTCCGGCACCCGGGTCACCTTGGTTTTGTTGTAGTTGCCTACCAAGGTAAAGTCGAAGTTGCCGATGCTGTCGGTCATGGTGGACCAATTGACCACCACATCAACCCCCTGCGTTTCGGTATCGACACCGTTGATAAAAAAGCGACCACCCCCTACTTCGCTAAAACCCCGCTCATCGAAGAACTGCCGCAATGCTACTCCTTGTGCTGTGTTATTGGCGACCAGGTTTTCGGACAAAACGATACGATCATCGATATCGATGCGGTAGGCATCCACGGTAATGGTGACCGCATCAAAGCGCATCACGGCACCGAACGAGAAGTTGATGGACTTTTCGGCATCCAACTCTTTGGCACCCATGGCAATGGCGACCGGATCATTGACCGGAAAGGTGGTGATATCAAAGGGTATGCCATTGATAAAGTTGGTGGACGTCGCGGTAAAGTTTTGTTGCTGCAAGGAAGGTGCCCGGAAACCATTTTGTACCGAGCTACGCAAGGCAAAGGTATCGCTAAAATCGTAGCGGGTCGCAAATTTGCCCGAAAGGTTGCTGCCAAAATCCGAATAGCGCTCGGCCCGAATCGCCGCCGATGCCAGCCAGTCGTCCGTTATATTGGCTTCTAAATCCAGGTAGGCGCCGACAGCTGTTCGGCTTTCACTGACTTCATTGGATGGTCGGAAGCCCGGAAACACCTGGGAGCCAGACGCTGTTGGGTTGCCATTCGGCAGCAAGACACCACCATTGCGGTAGGAGTCGGGTTCGCCAGCAAAGATGGAGTAGGCTTCACGCCGTGCTTCAATGCCCACCGCCAGGTTCAGGGCAGAGGCCAGGCCATCGACATCAATGGCTTTGACCCCGGATAAGTTATAGACCCACTGATTGTACTTGTAACCACCGGCATCAAACTCGGTTTTGCTGGCAGGGCCTAACGAGCGGTTAAGGGTATTTTCAATGGTAAAGGCCATTTTGTTTGAGCCGTAGACCAGAGAGCTGTCCAGTTGCCATTCACCCCAGTCCCACTCGTAGCCGAATGCCGCACTGAAATCATCGACATCGGGCGAGATCAGCGGTAAAAAACCGTCCGGGTAAATTTCGATCACATTGCGGGCATCACTGGCTGGTCGGTAGAAGCCGGCCGAGGTGGCCTGACGGTTCTGATAGCTGGCCCAGCCATACAGCTTGCCGTTATCTGTAGTGATGCCGGCATTGGCAAATAAGGTCCATTGTTGCAGTTCTGGCTCGCCGTACCAGGCATTAAAGCGATCGAAGGTCAGTTCACGTGGGTCCAAACTGCCATCTTCCAGCCGTGGGTACTGGCGGCGGTAATCCCAGCCACCGCGCTCAGTACGGTCTTGATCTTTAAACTCCGCCGATAGGGTCAAAAAGCCATTGTCACCCAACTCTAACCCTTTCCAGCCTGCCAAGGTAAAGGTTTTGCCATCGGTTCTGGAGCGCTTAATGCGCCCATCCGCAATGCCCCAGGTTGCATCTGGCACGGTTTGGCCAGCAACCGGTGGGTTGGTGGGATCCGTTGTGGGGGTGGTGTAGCTGGTGTCACGGAAGCTGTAACCAGCTGTGACGGAGCCGCCATCGCTGGCCTCGCGCAGCCGTACGTTCATTACGCCGGCAATGGCATCGGAGCCATATTGGGCTGAGGCACCGTCACGCAGTACTTCGATGGCACTGATGGCACTCATCGGAATGGTGTTGAGATCCACCGCCGAGGCACCACGACCGACGGTGCCATTGACATTGACCAAGGCCGCAGCATGGCGGCGTTTGGAGTTGACCAACACCAGGGATTGATCCGGTGACAAGCCGCGCAAGGTGGCCGGCCGGATGGTATCGGTGCCATCGGCAAGGCCGGGTCTTGGGAAGTTAAATGAAGGCAAAGCGACCGATAAGGCTTGGTTTAGCTCGGTGGTGCCGGATCGCTCCAACACATCAGAGCGGACTAAGTCGACCGGTACCGCTGTATCGGAAATGGTTCGGCCCGCGACCCGGGTACCGGTGACGACAATGGTTTCTACATTTTCAGCATTGGCATCATCGT
>SKGJ01000175.1 GCA_007117525.1 Alkalimonas sp. | reverse complement strand
CTTTGAGCTGGCACAGGGCGGCACTTTGTTTTTGGATGAAATTGGCGATATGCCCCTGCCGATGCAGGTCAAGTTGCTGCGGGTATTGCAAGAGCGGGTGTACGAGCGGGTCGGGGGCAGCCAGTTGATCAAGGCGGATGTACGGATTATTGCTGCCACCCACCGCAACCTGGAGCAGATGATTGCCGATGGTCGCTTCCGGGAAGATTTATTTTACCGCCTGAATGTGTTTCCAATCGAGACACCGGCTTTGTCTGAGCGGACAGAGGATTTACCCCTGCTGTGCCAGGAGCTGATTCAGCGTCAGCATCAGGCGGGGCATGCCCGGGTCAAGTTTACCGAGCGGGCGCTGGAAAGCCTGAAACTGCACAGCTGGCCTGGCAATGTGCGTGAACTGGCCAACCTGGTAGAGCGGATGGCCATTATGTATCCGAATCAGGTGGTGGACGTGGCTGAATTGCCCGGCCGCTATCAACACCTCGATGTTGAGAGTTATGTGCCGGATTATCCGGAATCCTTGCAAGAGCGAGACCTGCTGAACGAGTTGTTTCAAGCCAGTGATGATGAGAGCGCGTTCGAGGATGCTGCCGAATCAGGGGCAAGCCCGCTGGACTCACAGCTGCCTGAAGATGGCTTGGATTTAAAAGAGCACCTGGCCGAGCTGGAAGTGCTGTTCATTACCCAGGCGCTGGAGCGGCATGACTTTGTGGTTGCCCGGGCGGCCGACATGCTTGGGTTGCGGCGTACCACTCTGGTAGAAAAAATGCGCAAGTACAATCTGGCTAAAGACGACTAGCTGTGTTTGCAGCAGACGTCCTAACGGGCCGCTGCGACAGAGTTTTGACGCCTCTTTTGTTACCAAATTAACCGTAACATTCTGTTTAGTAACATCTTATTTTTGGCATGCTCCCTGCATTGGTCTGTACAGAGAACCTGAACAGACCTGCAGAGGTGTCCGATGCATTTCGCCAGAACCGAGCCTGATTTTCAAACCGCCAGTGCGGTGGTGACCGATCTAAGTCGTTACCAGAAACCGGCTGCCCAAACCCCGGATCGCATGCAACATCTGGTGACCATGTTGCCTGTGGGCGTGGTGGTGTTGGATGAGCGTGGTTTTGTCGCCGATGCCAATCCGATGGCGCTGGAGATGCTGGGCGAGCCGTTGAAGGGGCAACGCTGGTTGGATGTGATTACCCGCTCGTTTCGGCCGCGCAGTGACGATGGTATGGAAGTCTCCTTGTACAACGGCCGTCGGGTGAAGCTGGCGATCAGCGCGCTGAGCCCGGAACCAGGTCAGCTGATTGTGTTGACCGACTTGACCGAAACCCGGCAACTGCAAAGCCGGCTGGCGCACATGCAGCGGTTATCCACTTTAGGCAAAATGATGGCCACGCTGGCGCATCAAATCCGCACTCCTTTATCTTCGGCCATGCTTTATGCTGAGAACCTGACCAATCAACGCCTGAATCAGGATGCCAAAGGCGTCTTTCAACAAAAACTGGTGGCGCGTTTGCAGGATCTGGAGCAGCAGGTGAATGACATGCTGTTGTTTGCCCGCTCAGGCAACGAAGCCAGCGTCAGTTGCATTGAGGTTGAGGCTTTGCTTAATGAAGTGCAGGCGGGGATCGAAGCCCAGCTGACAGCCCATCAGGCCGAGCTGCATATTGAGTTGAATGATACCAGCCTACAGCTGTGGGCCAATCAAAACAGCCTGGCTGGGGCCATTCAAAACTTACTGAACAACAGTCTGGACATGATTCAGCAGGGGGCCCAGCTTAGTATCCGCTGCTGGCGGGAAGGCAACTGGTTGCTGCTGGATGTCGCCGACAACGGTCCCGGTATTCCCGAACATCTGCAGCAGCAAATTTTTGAGCCTTTCTTTACCACCCGCAGTCAGGGCACTGGCCTGGGCCTGGCGGTGGTGCAAGCCGTGGTCAATGCTCACAAAGGTCAGGTCCACTGCATCGACCGGCCTGAAGGCGGTGCTTGTTTCCGTCTGCAGCTGCCACTGAATGCCAATGAATCCACTGCACAGGAGAATGCGCATGATGCCCACTAAAATTATGGTCGTCGAAGATGACGCAGGTTTGCGAGAAGCGCTGGTCGATACGCTGACACTGGCCAACTACCAGGTGGTAGCTTGCGACAGTGCGGAGCATGCGTTGCTGCAACTGAAACAACACAGCATCAAACTTATCGTCAGCGATGTGCAGATGGCAGGTCTGACAGGCCTGGAGTTGCTGGCTACTGTGCGGCAGCACTATCCTCAGATCCCGATGCTGATCATGACGGCCTACGCCAATGTCAACGATGCGGTGCAGGCGATGCGTCAGGGGGCGGTGGATTATTTATCCAAGCCTTTCTCTCCGGAAGTACTGGTCAATATGGTCGGGCGTTATGTGCCGGCAGAGCAATTGGCAGGCATCGAACCCATCGTGGCTGCGGAGCAAAGTCAGCAGTTGGTGCGCCTGGCTGCCAAAGTGGCTAAATCCGATGCCAGTGTGATGGTGACCGGTCCCAGTGGCTCCGGTAAGGAAGTACTGGCACAGTACATTCATCAACAATCAGCGCGGGCCGAAGGTCCTTTTATTGCCATTAACTGCGCGGCCATTCCGGAAAACATGCTGGAGTCCACCTTGTTTGGCTACGAGAAAGGGGCTTTTACCGGCGCGGTGCAAGCTTGCCCTGGCAAGTTCGAGCAAGCGCAGCAAGGCACCATTTTGCTGGATGAAATCACCGAAATGGATTTAAACCTGCAAGCCAAGTTGCTGCGGGTGTTGCAGGAGCGCGAAGTGGAGCGCCTTGGTAGCCGTAAAACCATCAAGCTGGATGTGCGGGTGTTGGCCACCAGCAACCGCGATTTAAAAGAAGCGGTGCAGCAGGGGCGTTTCCGGGAAGATTTGTACTACCGGCTGAATGTGTTTCCACTGAATTGGCCGGCGCTGTCCGAGCGGCCGGAAGATATTCTGCCTCTGGCCGAGCACTTGATGGAGCGGCACTGCCTGCGTGATGGCATCGCCATACCGCAACTGGAGGGCGGTGCCATTCAAAAGCTGCTGCAACACAGCTGGCCGGGCAATGTCCGGGAGCTGGACAACGTGATGCAGCGGGCGCTGATTATTCACAGCGATGGCATTATTCGTGCTGAAGATATCTACATTGAAGATCTGGCGCCGCCTGCGGCTGTCAGCAGCGACGCAGACACCGATGTCAGTCAGTTTAAACAGGAAATATACGAGCAGGAGCACCGCTTGATCCTAGCGACGATGCGGGCTTGTGATAACAAGCGCAAAGATGTGGCGGAACGCCTGGGGATCAGTGACCGCACCTTGCGCTATAAGCTGGCGCGGATGCGTGAAGCCGGTATTCAGTTACCGGCTTAACACGGAAATGAAGCGGCCTCAGTTAGCTCGCGGTTGCTGGCTCAGGGCTGCTTTGTTCTGACTCAATCAAACCTTCAGAGCGCGCCACCACCCGCGCCACCATGGTATCGCCGGTCACATTGGTGGCGGTGCGCATCATATCAATAATGCGGTCCACCGCCGCAATAAAGGCAATGCCTTCCAGCGGCAATCCCACCACACTCAAGGTCACCGTCAGCATTACCATGGCACTGCCAGGCACACCAGCGGTTCCCAGTGAAGCCAGGGTGGCAGTGATGGCAATCAGCAGGTAGCTGGTCGCATCCAGTGGAATGCCATACAGGTGCGCAATAAAAATGGCGGCAATAGCCGGGTAAATACCGCCGCAGCCATCCATATTGATGGTGGCGCCAAGCGGCAGCACAAAGCTGGCGTAGTTTTTCGAGACTTTTAGATCCTCGGTCACCACTTTGTGGGTGACCGGCAGGGTGCCAAAGCTGCTGGCGCTGCTAAAGGCCACCAGCTGGGCCGGCAAAATGGCCTTGAAAAACGCCAGTGGCGACATGCCGCCGAACAAACGCACCATGCCACCGTAGGTAAAAATGATGTGGATAAAGCAGGCGATGTAAATGGCCAGAATAAACTTGCCAAGTGGCAACAAGGTTTCCAGACCAAAGCTACCGACCACCCAGGCCATTAAACCGAGCACGCCAATCGGTGTCAGTTGCAGCACCATGCGGGTAATTTGGTACATGATCTCGGCACCGGCTTCCATCACCTTTTTCATCGGTTCGGCTTTTTCACCTACCACATTGATGGCAATGCCCACCAACACGGCAAACACAATAATCTGCAGCACATTGCCACTGGCCAGCGCCGCCACCGGGTTGGTTGGGATCAGGTTGGTCAGCACGGTTGCCACTGGCGGAATATCGCGCTCACGTACTTCGGTGGTGGTCAGCTCGGTGATGGTACTAAAGTCCATTAAACTGCCCACGGTTAAGCCAATCAG
>SKGJ01000092.1 GCA_007117525.1 Alkalimonas sp. | reverse complement strand
GGCTGGTGGCGCTTTTAGGTAGGAACTGCCACCTTAACGCTGCAACAAAAACAACCAAATCACCAGCAGCAGGGTAATAAACCAAAAACCCGACAGCAGCTGCCAGAACAGCAGGCTGCTGGTGCGGGTGTTGCGTTTGACTTCTTCGCGCAAAAAGTCCGGGTTGGGCTGTTTTAAATCGCGCAGCAGGCTTTGCAAGGTGGTGTAACGCTGCTGCAGGTCAAAGGCCACGCCTTTTTCCAGCGCCCGGTCGAACCACAGCGGAATGCGTGGGTTGTGCTCGCGGGCCGGGATATAGCGCAGGCGATCAAAGTCACTGGCGGTGCGGCAATCTTCGATTTTACGGCCATAAGGCAACTGGCCGGTAAAAAGCTCGTAGCAGATGGTGGCCAGTGAATAGACATCGCCCTGAATGCCGGAATTGTGCCCTTGCAGGTACAAAGGATCGGAGTAACTGGCGGTGCCAAGCGCGGCTTCGTGCTCCAGCGGCACAAAAATCTCAGCCACCCCGGCAACAAAGACCGAGCCAAAATCGACGATTTTGACCTGATCATCGGCCGTGACCAGGATATTGCCCGGTTTTAGATCCTGATGAATGGCCTCACAGTCGTGAAAGGCCTGCAGGCCCTTGGCGATTTGCTCCACCAGCTTGATGGCCCGGCCGGGTTTAACCGGCTGCTGCTGCGTAAGCCACTGCTCCAGGCTCTGACCCTGCACGTATTCCATCAGATAGTACAAAAAGCTGCGCGGCCGGCTTTGCCGGATCACTTTGACCACATAAGGGCTTTGAATGCGGCTGCCAATCCATTCCTCGCGGATAAAGCGGTCAATGTAATTGGGATCGTCGCTGTAATTGACCGACGGGCATTTTAAAATCAGGCTCTTTTCCGTGTCGGTATCGGTCACCAGATACAGATGGCTGCGTTCACTGGCATAGAGCTCGCGCTCGATGCGGTAGCCATCCACTTTCATCCCTGGCGCCAGCACCGGCGGAAACGGCAGCCGGGTTAACCGCTCGTTGTAATCGTCGATGCTCTCGGCGGGCAGTGCCTCCACCCGGGCCAGCACGATGGAGATGTTATCATCCGAGCCCTGACGAAGCGCCAGCTCAGTCAGGGCCTGCACTTTTTGTTCGGCGCTGCTGTCGCTAAGCAGTTGCTCCAGCAACTGTTGCTCAGTGACAAAATCGTGCAGGCCATCGCTGCTTAGCACAAACCAATCGCCTGGCTGCAGCTGCTGGCGGCCGGCATCCAGTTGCAACTGGTTGCTCATGCCAAGCGCGCGCGCCAGAAACTGCCGCTTGTCCTGCAGTACCGTGCTGTGATCGGTGCTAAGCTGGCTGAGCTGGCTGCCACGGCAATGCCAGATACGGCTATCGCCAATATGGAAAAAATAACCGGTCTGCGATTTCAGTACCAGGGCACTAAAGGTACACAAATGGCCTTTCAGTTCATTGGCAAAGGCATGACTGCGGCGGTACAAGCGTAAGTTAACGGTAGAGAGCACCTGCTCGGCGCTTTGGCGCACCGACCAGGTATCGGGGGTATTGAGGTAATCCTGCACAAAAGACGTGACGGCAGTCTGGCTGGCCTCGCGGCCGGCTTCGGCACTGCTGACCCCATCGGCCAGTGCCAGCACCGCGCCTTTGTAGGTACGCAGGTAAGGATCGTCCGGCAGCTGACAGCAGACCGCATCCTCGTTGCCGGTTTTGCCGCCAGCCTCCGAGCTGGCGGCGATGGTCAGTTGCAGCAGCGGTGCGCTCAATACAATCCCCGTTATTTATGGCCAACGTCGATGGTGTGAACGGTACCATCCGGCAGCACTTCGGTGATATGGCCTTTCGGATTGTCCAGGAACACAATCGCCACCAGACCCACCAGCGCCGAAGCCGCAATCACAAAGAAGAAGGTACTGTAGCTAACAAAGCTGAGCACGGTCAAATAGACCACAGCGCCAACATTGCCGTAAGCGCCGGCCATACCGGCGATCTGGCCGGTCATGCTGCGTTTGATCAGCGGGATCATCGAGAACACAGCCCCCTCACCAGCCTGCACAAAGAACGAACAGGCCATAGTCACCAGCACCGCCAGCGGGATCCACCAATAGCTGTCGATCAGCCCCATCAGGAAATACCCCACCGCCAAACCGGCAATCAACACCAGCATGCTGCGGCGACGGCCAAATTTATCCGAGAACCAACCGCCCATTGGCCGAGATACCAGGTTCATAAAGGCAAAGCCGGATGCCAATAAGCCCGCTGTGACCGGTGTTAAACCCTCAAAGGTTTGCAGGAAGAACAGCGGCAGCATCGACACCACCGCCAGCTCCGAGCCGAAGGTGGCAAAGTAAGCCACATTTAAAATACCCACCTGCTTAAAGGAGTACTTCTGCATTTCCGGCACCCCTTCGCGCAAATGATCGGCATTGATGCGCCAGGTTTGCTGGGTCTGGAAGATAAAGAGCACCACCAGGACGCCGAGGAAAATGTACATCCAGCTCTCATCAAACAGATTCACACCAGCCGGCGACAAGCGCCAAGCCAGGATCCCAAGTGCCAGGTACATCGGAATGTTCATCGCAATCAACAACCAGAGATCGCCCCAACTGGTGACTTCCATCGCACCGGTTTTCTTCGGCTTGAAGTAAATCGAGCCCTTGGGGGTATTGCGGGCGTACTTGTAAAACACCAGGCCGTAGAGGCCACACACCACACCGACACTGGCAATGGCGTAGCGCCAGCCATCGTCGCCGCCATACATCAAAGCAATAGTGGGCAGCAGCATGGCCGCAGCGGCCGAGCCAAAGTTGCCCCAGCCTCCGTAAATGCCTTCTGCCGTGCCCACCTGATGGGCCGGGAACCATTCACTGACCAGGCGAATACCAATCACAAAACCAGCACCGACAAACCCCAGCAAGAAGCGGAAAATCGCCAGACTGGTGTAGGTGTTGGCAAAAGCAAAGCCAATGCACAAAAATGCCGAGATAATCAGCAAGCCGGCATAAATAATACGCGGGCCATATTTATCAACCAGCATCCCCACGACAATTCGCGCCGGTATGGTGATGGCCACGTTTAAAATCAACAAGGCGCGAATTTGCGCATCGGTCAGGCTTAAACTGGCCTGGATCGACGACAGCAAAGGTGCGTGGGCAAACCAGACCGCAAAGGTTAAAAAGAACGCAAACCAGGTCAGGTGCAAAGTTTTAATTTTCGGGTCGCTGAATCGCAGCAGATTCAGACTGCCAGTGTCAGACATAACTCACCTCGGGTGTGAAAGGACAATTCCTGGCGCCAGTGTCTGCGCCTTTGCCAGAGCATAACTTGATCTGCATCAACAGGAAAAACCATTGAAATTACAAGGAAAAGCCGGATTACCTCTTTGGTGATAACGGCACGCAAGCGCCAGCACCGCTCACCACTGAACCCCCTACCCATAACGGAGTAGTCGCAGGAAGCAGCGCATCGATCAAAGCTTCTTCGGGGTATTCCCTGGGAGCCGGGCAAGCAGGATAAAAGCTGGGTATCATGACAAAGATCACCCAACGCGGGAACCACAGCCGGATGAGCCTTATGCTATGAATGCGACCTTGCCCCACGCCTGGCGCGCCCTGACTATGGCGACCTTGGCTTTTGCTGCCAATTTCTCGGTCTGGACCCTGTATGCGGTGCTGGCCATCGATTTTCAGGACAAGCTGGACTTAACCGGTACCGAGCTGGGTATTTTGCTGTCGGCTCCTATCTTATCCGGTGCTTTGCTGCGTTTCCCGCTGGGTATTCTGTCGGAGTATCAAAGTGCCCGCACTTTGTGGCTGTGGCAAATGGCGCTGACGATACCGGCGCTGTTGCTGCTGCCGTTGATTGGCAGTTTTCAGGGCTTTTTCTGGCTTGGACTCTGGATTGGCGTCAGTGGCGTGTCTTTTACCTTTGGCATTCGCTATGTCACCGACTGGTTTAGCCGCGAGCAGCAGGGCCTGGCGCTGGGCATTTTTGGTGCTGGCAATGCCGGCGCTGCCATTTCACTGATTTTGCTGCCCTTTTTGGTGTACTGGCAGGGATGGAGCTGGACCGGGCCGGCCTATGCTGCTGGCTTGCTTTTTATGCTATTGCTGTTTGCCGGCTTTGCGCCCAAACTACCGGCTTATGTGCAAAGCTATCAGCCGCCCTGGCGTGAACAGCTCAAGCCACTTCGCCACTCCCTGGTATGGCGGTTTGGCCTGTACTATTACTTTGTGTTTGGCAGCTTTTTAGCCTTGATCCTCTGGCTGCCCCAGTACTACATGCAGGCCTACCAGCTCGATCTGCAGCAGGCGATGGCTTTTACGCTGTTTTTTGTCACCACCTCCAGCATGGCCCGGGCACTGGGCGGCTGGTTTG
>SKGJ01000356.1 GCA_007117525.1 Alkalimonas sp. | reverse complement strand
CCGCATTGATATCTGCAGCAACCAGTTCCAGTGCCAGCTCCGGTGTTGGCGCCACGTTGTACACCCAGATGCCATACAGCTGCACACTGATCATCGGCACCATTACCGCCATCGCCACCAGACCAAAGCCATCCATCAAAGGGTTACGGCCCCGAATGGATGCCGCCAGGCCTAACCCCAGCGCGGCAATCAACGGCACTGTGACAATGTTGGTGGTGACCCCACCCGAGTCGTAGGCAAGACCAACAATTTCTTCTGGCGCAAACCAGGTAACCGATACCACCAGGATGTAGCCGATGATCATGTACCAGTGAATGGGATGGCCCAAAATAATGCGCAATACGCCAATGGCCATCACCGCCCCCACCGACAGCGCGACAATCAGCCGCAGTGTCAGGCCATCAACCCGGCCATCGCTGATTTGCTCGGCCTGCTGCGCCACCGCAATCAATGCAGGCTCGGCCACCACGGCCGAAAAGCCCATGGCAAAGCCAAAGGCCATTAAAATAGGAATGGAGCCCTTACGGGCAAACTGATTGGCCAGGCTTTTGCCAACCGGGAAAATACTGAACTCCAGCCCTTGCAAAAACATCGCCACGCCAAGCGCAACAATGCCAAGCCCAAGCGCCAGCATCCAGGGATCGTTGGGCATTTGCCGTAAAATCACCGCCTGAAAGAACACCACCACCACCACGATGGGTAGCAGGTTTTTACTGGCATGTATGATTTGATGCAGGAAGTCCTTCAGGAACTGCACTCAGCCTCCAATTCGAAATCAGTCACAACGAGCAGCAACTGATTGTATTGTTGTATTTTTTACTTAGCTGAGTCTAGCTTAAGTTTACTCTTTTTTTATTGATCGATAATAAAAAGTTCTTTCAAAGTGCAGAGAAACCTGAAATCAGCCGATAATGTCTCTTGGTTACAGTGCGCTCCAACTTGACAATCCCAGTTACCCGGCATAATCTTACTTTAATCTTACTTTAGGATTCATGGCATTGGAAACCACCAAATTATCCAGCAAAGGCCAGATCATCATACCGAAGCATATCCGGCAATCGCATCACTGGGAGTCGGGTTTAGAGCTGCAAGTGATTGAACAAGACGGTGGTGTTTTGCTAAAGCCAAAAGCCCCCTTTGCCCCAACCGCACTGACAGAGGTTGCTGGCAGCTTGCCCTATTCTGGCAGCAGCAAGACCAATGCAGAGATTGAAACCGCAATGAAACAAGCCGCAAAAAAGGCCTGGCGTGATAGCAATTGATACCAACATTATTGTCCGGCTACTCACCAAGGACGATGCGGTGCAGTATGCGGCCAGTCTTCAACTATTCGAAGCCGAACAAATATTTATACCCGATACCGTGATTCTGGAAACTGAGTGGGTACTGCGCTTCGCATACGACTTCGAACCCCAGCAGATTTGCGCAGCACTTAGAAAGTTGTTTGGGTTGCCAAACGTGGCTTTATCCAATCCGTATCTGATGGCACAAGTTTTGGACTGGCATCAGCAAGGATTGGATTTTGCCGATGCATTTCATTTAGCCCAAAGCCAGCAGTTGCCAGCGTTCAAAACCTTTGACGAAAAACTAATTAAAGCCGCCAAAAATCTTTCCTCTTGCGTCGTGCAGAAACCTTGAACCGAAACTAACGAATACTGTGAGTTCTAGGTTTGCCTGACTTAATCGGCAAGGCAGTATAACCGGCGATTTAGCATTCGTATTAACGTCCCTGCTGCTCGCACGGCAATGCACCATCAATGTCGATACTGCCAAACCAGGCGCACAAAAAAACATAGACATTGGGCTGGATTTCATCAGTACCCAAATAGTGTTGATGTTGTTTTTTAAAATAGGCGGCATGCTGCTCTGCACTCATGGCTGTACCAGTTGCCCGGTCGGGGAACCAGTGAGGGTACAAGCTACGCAGACTGTTAAAGATAGCCGCGTTTGGCATGGAAGTATGATTCTCATTCGGGTAGTCATCAAACAAGATACGCCCACCTGCTTCGAGCCCATGGTACAGCCTGATAGCCGGCTCGCGTGTATCCAAATCTTCATCGCCACCGATGGCCAGCAACACAGTGGAATTGTTGCTTGATAAGGCCTTTTTTACCGTACTAAGATTGCGCAATGCAGCATCGCTGTCCCATCGCAGGTAAGGAGAAATCAGCAGGTAGTTTGAGAATAAACCAGGGTCTTGCTGCAACGTCTCGGCTAGGAAGCCGCCCGCCAAGGAGTAGCCGAATACCAGCCGGTGATGATTCACTCTATACTTCGCTTCAATCTTTGGAATAAGCTCAGATGTTAGGTAGTTTCGAAAATTTTCCGCTTGATAGGGCCCGGAATAGATCCGGCTTTCACTAGGTTCGGATGTCTGCTCGGTAAAATCTTTCCAGCGCTGCTGATTGTCGATTGCCACAACGATAAAGTCAGGCAGCAGTGGAATAAAGCGATTTGCTTCATTCACGGTCAATGCAACCAGATTGCCATACCATTGGCCATCAAGTACGTACAGCGTTGGAAAATCAATGCTGGAGTCGTAGTAGGACTCCGGCACGAAGACCCGAACGCTTCGAGATTCGTTCAGGTACCTGGAGTGGAGACTGAGCTCTTGAGCAAGCGGCGCTGACGATGCCATTGCCGTGCCCGGCAGACACAGCAAGGCCAATAGCAACAGGACACTGCCATGGATTAAACTAGAGTGAACTGGCTGCAACGGCATCTCTCCTTTTGTGTTTCTACAATGCTGGCTGTCGGTGAGTGTTTTATGGCATGGAACGGGCATGACTGGAACAGCAAGGACCAGTATAAATGAAAACGAAATGTTTTTTAACGAAAATAAGCGTTCCACTTTTGCAAAAAAATCCCGGCACTGAGCCGGGACTTTGTTGCTTTGATAGCGGCAAGTAAACCTGAGCCGCCTTAGTCTACCTTGCAAGGCGTCAACTGCCAGACCCGGTCGACATAATCCTGTATGGAACGATCCGAGGTGAACTTGCCAACGCAGGCGGTATTCATCATGGCTTTTTTCGCCCAGCCGGCTTTATCGCGGTACCAGCCGTCAATCTGCTGCTGTGCGCGCTGGTAGCCTTCAAAGTCGGCCAGCACCAGATAAGGATCGCCACCTTCCAGCAAACTGTGTTTGATGGCCGCCAGCTCGCCCGGTTTGCCCGGCGTGAAGTAATCGGTCTCCAGCCAGTCTAAAATGGCTTTGATCTCCGGGTTGTTGTGGTAGTAATCCCGGCTGTGGTAACCACTTTGGCGCAGCGCTTTGACTTCATCGACCGTTAAACCAAAGATGGCGATGTTGTCCTCGCCCACTTCCTCGGCAATCTCAATGTTGGCGCCATCCAAAGTACCCACGGTAATGGCACCATTTAACGCCAGCTTCATATTGCCGGTACCGGAAGCTTCTTTACCGGCGGTGGATATTTGCTCCGACACATCGGCCGCCGGGATCATCTTCTCGGCCAGCGTTACCCGGTAGTTCGGCATAAAGACCACTTTGATGCGATCTTTCACCCGCTTGTCGTGGTTGATCTTCTCGGCCACCTTGTTGATGGCATAGATGATCTCTTTCGCCAACTTGTAGCCAGGCGCCGCCTTGGCGCCAAAAATAAACACCCGCGGCACCATGTCGTAATCCGGGTTTTGCAGGATCCGACGATACAATGCCAGAATATGCAGCAAGTTCAGATGCTGACGTTTGTACTCGTGCAGTCGCTTGATTTGAATGTCAAAAATAGCAGCTGGATCGACCGCCACCCCGGTTAAATCCTGAATCACTTTGGCCAAATCGGCTTTGTTCTGCTGCTTGATGGCCATAAAGTCATCCTGCACCTTAGGATCATCTGCATGAGCGGCCAGTTTCGACAACTGCTTCAGATCCGTTGGCCAGTCGCTGCCAATCAAACGGTCCAGCATCGACGACAGCCGTGGGTTACAGGCTTTTAACCAGCGCCGAGGCGTAACGCCATTGGTGACATTGGTAAATTTCTCCGGCCACAGTGCCACCATTTCCGGGAACAAATCGGATTGCACCAGTTTAGAATGAACTTCGGCCACGCCATTGACCCGGAACGAGCCCACCACCGACAAATGCCCCATCCGCACCATCGGCTCATGGCCTTCTTCGATGATCGACAGCTTACGCTTTTTGTCGTTGTCGCCCGGCCAGCGCACATCCACTTGCTCCAACAAGAAACGACGGTTGATTTCGTAAATGATTTCCAGATGGCGCGGCAGTACTTTTTCAAACATCCGCACCGACCAACTCTCCAGCGCCTCGGGCAGCAAGGTATGGTTGGTGTAAGCAAACACCTGCTGACAAATGCCCCAGGCTTCATCCCAGTGCATATCGGCGCGGTCGACCAGAAT
>SKGJ01000184.1 GCA_007117525.1 Alkalimonas sp. | reverse complement strand
TCCCGGAATTTTGATGATGAGAACTTTGATCCGATTCAGTTTGTTGTTGATGCTATTGCTCAGCTTAACCGTGCAGGCGCGCAGTGCCCTTGAAATTGTGATTACCGAAGGCATTGATTCGGCACAGCCGATTGCGGTGGTGCCTTTTCGTTTTGAGGGAAGCAATCCACCCTCGGAAACCATTACCGAGGTGATCGCGGCGGACTTGATGCGCAGCGGTCAGTTTAACCCGATCCCAAGGGTGCGGATGCCGCAACAACCCTATCAGGCCAGTGATGTTGATTTTGCAGCCTGGCTGAAAGAGGGGGTTGAGCATCTGGTGATAGGCAGCATTCGTGAAACCGGCCCGGATCGTTACACGGTTTCTTTCGAGTTGATCGATGTGGTGCGAGGCAATGCAGGCTTGAGCCAGCAGATGCTGAACCAGGGCCAGTTGGTGCAACGTCAGGACTATGTACTGGACTCTCGTGAAACTTCCATCTCGGCCAATCAGGTTCGGCAATTTGGCCACCGCATCAGCGACATTGTCTATGAACGTTTAACCGGCACCCGGGGCGCTTTCTTGACCAAAATAGCTTATGTGTTGGTGCAGCACGATGCCGAGTTTCCTTTTCAGTTGGCGGTTGCCGATTACGACGGTGCCAATCAGCAAATTTTACTGCGCTCACGGGAGCCTTTGATGTCACCAAGCTGGTCACCGGATGGCACCAAACTGGCTTATGTCACCTTTGAACAGCGGCAAGCACAAATTGTCATCCAGGACATCTACACTGGCCGGCGCAGCGTTCTTAGCAGTTACCCGGGCATTAATGGGGCCCCAACCTGGAGCCCGGATGGTCGAAAAATGGCGCTGGTGTTGTCCAAAGATGGTAACCCCGAAATCTATGTGATGGACATCGCAACAAAAGAATTGACCCGGGTGACCAATCATCGTGCCATCGATACCGAGCCAGCCTGGTCGCCCGATGGCAAAGAGATCATTTTCAGCTCGGAGCGCGGTGGTAATCCGCAACTTTATAGCGTAAATTTACAAACTGGAACTACAAGGCGGTTGACCTTTGAAGGTGAGATGAACCTATCCGGGACCTTTACCCCGGATGGCCAGTCCATTGTCATGGTTCACCGTACCCGAGGACGTTACCAGATTGCTCGGATGGATCGACAGACCCGCTTTTTGCAGGTTCTGACCACCACCAGCCTGGATGAGTCGCCCAGCATTGCCCCGAATGGGTCTATGGTGATTTACAGCACCATGCATGGGTCGAAACAGGTGCTGGCATTGGTCTCTATGGATGGTCGTTTTAAAGCCCGGCTACCTGCCGCCGAAGGGGAAGTTAAATCCCCGGCCTGGTCGCCATTTTTATAACCAAAACTCTTAATTACTAATTAGTAAGGATATGTTGCTATGAACCTTCATCCTGCGTTGAAAGGGTTACTGATTGCTTTACCCATCCTGACTCTTGCGGCCTGTAGTTCCACCTCACAAACCTCGGTATCTGAAGCGGAGGCAGAGGCCGCGCGCCGTGCTCAGATGGAGCGCGATGCTGCGGTTCAGGTTGAACGAGCCGAGCAGGCGTTAACGCCGGCTGAGCGCGTGCGCCAGCAAATGGAAGCGCTGCGCCAGGAAAACGTGATTTACTTTGATTTTGACCGTTCGACCATCCGGCAGGAGTTTGTTGAAAGCCTGCGTGCTCATGGCGAGTTCCTACGCAACAACCCATCGGTGCGGGTAACCATTGAAGGCCATACCGATGAGCGTGGTACCCCAGAGTACAACATTGCTTTGGGTGAGCGCCGTGCTCAGGCCGTTGTCCAGTATTTGCAAAACCTGGGGGTTCCGGCCAGCCAGATGCGAACTGTCAGCTACGGTGAAGAGCGTCCAGTCGATATGTCGCGCACCGAAGCTGGTTTTGCCAAAAACCGTCGCGCCGTTCTGGTGTATTAATATCTAGCTAAGAGAAGCGTTGTGCAATGAAAAAACAATGGATAGTGCTGGTCGGTTTGGTCTCTGCTGTGGCCATGGCAAACCCGGCCCCGGTTTCCGACATCAGCCGTAGCCGGGGCGCTGCGCCTGCAGCCGGCTCTGGCAGTCTGGAGCAGCGATTGGAGGCTCTGGAGCGGGTGGTTGAGGCGAGGGGCAATGCGCAGATGCGCATGCAGCAACATTTAGAGCAGTTGCTGGATGAGGTCTCTGAACTGCGCGGACAGACCGAGCTGCACAGCCATCAGTTGGAAGAAATTGTGCAACGCCAACGCGACATTTATCAGGAAATTGAGCGTCGAATGAGCGCCGGCCCTGCACCGGCTCAGATGCAAATTGAAACCAGCATCGATCCAGTGCAAACGCCTTTCTCGTCCGATGTATCTGAAAATGATGCCTACGACCGCGCAGTACAGATGGTGCTGCGCGACCGTCGTTACGATGCAGCCATTACCGAGTTTGAGCGGTTCTTGCAGAACTACCCAAACTCTGTCTATGCCGCCAACGCCAATTACTGGCTAGGTGAGCTGGTGTTGCGTGATAACGAGCTGTCAAAAGCGAAAACCTATTTTCAGCGCGTGGTGCAAAACTTTGCCGACTCCAACAAGGTGCCGGATGCGCTCTTTAAATTGGGGCAAGTGGCCGAGCGGGAAAACAATGTTGCGGCAGCCCGGCAGTATTACCAGCGTGTGGTGGAGCAGCATCCCAATGCTCCGGCAGTGCGTTTGGCTCAGGGGCGGCTCGACAGCCTGAATTAAGAAAAAGGTTGCACCCTTGTTGTGATTTTCAGCAAGTTGCTTCCTATTTAAGCGTTTAACAGCAGTGACGGTGTTTTTTTTATTTTTTTGGTTGCACTGACGCCTGAAATCAGTAAGATATGCGTCCGCGGCGAGGGTCATTAGCTCAGTTGGTAGAGCAGTGGACTTTTAATCCATTGGTCGATGGTTCGAATCCATCATGACCCACCACCGCCTCTTTTGTCACACCCTGAACCGGGTCATTAGCTCAGTTGGTAGAGCAGTGGACTTTTAATCCATTGGTCGATGGTTCGAATCCATCATGACCCACCAGGTTCTGTTGTGCACACACTTTTTTTAGTGGGTCATTAGCTCAGTTGGTAGAGCAGTGGACTTTTAATCCATTGGTCGATGGTTCGAATCCATCCTGACCCACCACTTTTCCTGTTTTTTTCCTCCAGCGTTAATTTTTGTCATTTCGCGTTGTCTCACGCTATAATAGCGCCCTTTTTTCGGTAATGAAGACTGGCACGATGGAACAAAGTTTGTATTTCGACGAACAGCAGTTTGTTTTTCCGCGCAAGCCGATGCCGCTGAATGCGGAGCAAGCATCAGAGTACAAGGCGCGTATTAAAGCCTTATTACAGCAGCACAACGCCGTGTTGGTTGCTCACTACTACACCGATCCTGAAATCCAGGCACTGGCAGAAGAAACCGGTGGCTGTGTCTCCGATTCATTGGAGATGGCGCGTTTTGGCAAAGAGCATCCGGCCGAGACGCTGATCGTGGCGGGTGTGCGCTTTATGGGCGAGACGGCCAAAATCCTAAGCCCGGAAAAAACCGTCTTGATGCCGACGCTGGAAGCCACCTGCTCGCTGGACCTCGGCTGCCCGGCCAAAGAGTTTTCGGCGTTTTGCGATGCGCACCCGGACAGGGTGGTGGTGGTTTATGCCAACACCTCCGCCGCGGTCAAAGCCAGAGCCGATTGGGTGGTTACCTCGTCCATCGCCCTGGATGTGGTCGATTACCTGGACAGCCAGGGCAAGAAAATCCTCTGGGGCCCGGACAAGCACTTAGGCGCTTATGTGCAAAAGCAAACCGGTGCCGACATGCTGCTGTGGAACGGCGCCTGCATTGTGCACGACGAATTCAAAGCCAAGGCCTTGGTTGAGCTTAAGCAGCAATATCCCAACGCTGCGGTGCTGGTGCACCCGGAGTCGCCAGACTCCGTCGTGCAACTGGCCGATGCAGTCGGCTCCACCAGTCAGCTGATCAAAGCCAGCCAAACCCTGCCCAACGACACCTTTATCGTGGCGACTGATAAGGGCATCTTCTACAAGATGCAGCAGCAGGCCCCGGAAAAGACCTTTATTGAAGCCCCAACCGGCGGCAACGGCGCCACCTGCCGCAGCTGCGCCCATTGCCCTTGGATGGCGATGAACGGCCTGCAAGCGATTGAAGCCGCCTTGGTAAACAAACAAGGCCATGAAATCTTTGTCGACGATGCGTTGCGTCTAAAAGCACTGGTCCCACTGGACAGAATGCTTAATTTTGCCAAAGAGCAGCAGGTTGCGGTGAAGGGTAATGCCTGAACTGGTTAATTTGCCAGCAGAAGGTTGCAATGCAACAGATAACTGTTGCAACAAGTCCGCTTTTTACCTAGTATAGC
>SKGJ01000278.1 GCA_007117525.1 Alkalimonas sp. | reverse complement strand
GCCGCGATGGGCTCCAGAGTACCAGCACGCAGCAACACAATACCGAGTTGAGCGTCGATGGCGCGCAACAGTCCTTGCTGCTGCCAAAGTGCGATGGTGTTTTTGGCTGCGAACAAAAGGCTGGCTTCAGGCATGGGCTTCTCCTTGTGCCAGGAACTCATTTTCCAGGGCTTCAATCAGCTGCCGAGGCGGCCGGTCAATAAAAGCACCACGGCTGTCGGCATGATGGCCGCGCAAAAACAAATAGACGGCGCCACCGACATGGCGATCGTAGCAATAGGCCTCGCCCAGTCTGGCTTTGAGTAATTTGTGCAGCGCCAGGGTGTAGAGTACGTACTGCAAATCGTAGCGGCTGGCCAGAATTTTGCTGCGCATGGCGTCAAGGCTGTAATCGGTGTCATGTTCCCCCAACCAGTTCGACTTGTAGTCCGCCACGTAGTATTTGCCGTGGTACTCGAACACCAGGTCAATAAAGCCTTTGAGCATGCCGTTCAGCCGGGTCGCGTCCAGCTTCGGCCGCGGATACGCCGGCTGAATGTGCTGGGCTATCAGCGCGTCCAGCCGTGTGGTGCTGACCTGGCGGGTTTCAAACCAAAACTCAGGCTCGGCTTTGTAGCTGGTCAAATCAGCCAGCGCAACACTGCCGCCTGAAGACTCGGCTGCACCTGGCAACTCAAAACGAAGCTGCAAAAACTGCTGCAGCCAGCTATCGAGCGTGGCACGGTGCTCTTGCCAAAACGGACTTTGACAGGCTTTATCCAGCATGCTCGCTCGTACCTCTGGGTTTTGCGCAACCTCGGCAAAACCAAGTTCAGCCGCCTCTTCCAGCAAAGTGTGCAAAAAGGTGCCCGGCCCTGCCCCTTTGGGCAAATGATGAATGCGGCCAGCGCCGTTTTCGGTGGCAGTTGCCTTGTCTGCTGCCTGTTCAAACCCGGCTATTCCAGCATGATCATCGACCACCGCAGCTGGCACAGCATCATCGCGTGCCCCCTCAAGGGTGTTCATCTGCAGCGGGCTATCGGGTGTCAGCATCTCAGAGCCGTAACTGAGCGCACTGTAGCTGCTGACCGACCAGTAGCGCGCCTTAAAATCGCCGGTAAATACGCGGGCGGAAAGTGACTCCACGGACGTCACCCCAAGCTTCAGTTGCACCAACTCGGTCTCTTGCATCAAAGAAACCTCGGTATGAAGTACGCCGGCAGGCTGCCAACTTTGCTGCGCTTTTTCCAGCACATCGCTTTGCTTGTTGCTGATGGTTTCATCGCCGTACAACAGATAAAACAGCGGGTTGTGCTGTGGATCGCCCAGCGCCTGCATGGTAACAAAGGTGGCAAATTCGGCCCGGGTTAAGGCCACGTACATTTTGCGCACATCCTCTGCCAGCATCTCTTCAAGAATGCAGGACCTTGCCTCTTCGTCACCGGCACTCCAGGCGACTTTTTTAACCCGCTCTCCTTGGGAGTTCAGCACATGATAGCGCTGCGGGAACCGGTGCTCACTTAACCGATATTTTTGCTCCACGGTATAAGCAGCAAAAGGCATAAACACCAAAGGGTACTGCAAGCCTTTCGACTTGTGGTAGGTAATCACTTTCACCAGTGCTTCGTCGCTTTCAAGCCGCAATTGCAAGGCTTCGCTGTTGGTGCGCTTGCCATTGCTGCCATTTGGGCCAGCCGCATTGCGGTATTCCTGAACCTGCAGCGCAAAGTACGCCTCCAGGCTGGCGATGCCCTCATGCTTGATGCTCTCTTGCTGCAACAATTCACAGATATGCAGGGCATCCGCCAGTTGACGCTCTCCCTGACGCGCATCGGCCAGCAACCGCGCCGGCACCTGAAAATCATGCAATAAACGTTGCAGCGCCGCCAAAATGCCAAAACGCTGCCACAGTTCGTGGTAGCCCATAAAGCGCTCGACCGCGGCTTCCCACACCAACTCGTTTTCCTGATAGTCAATCAGACGGGCCAGCGGCTCGGCCAATAACGGTACCGCTAAAGCCCGGCGTACCCGACTTGGATCCCGCGGCTGCGCGCAGGCCTGCACCAGCGCCAGCAAATCGTTGGCGACCGGCTGCGCATAGACAGAATCACTTTCCGACAGATAGACACTGCGGATCCCCCGCTTGCTAAGCTCGGACCGGATCAGTCGCGCTTCTTTGGCATTGGCCACCAGCACCGCAATATCTTTCGGAGCCACCGCGGTGCGGACATCCCCTTGATAAAAACCTGCTTTATCGCTGTTTAACAGCTGGGCAATCAGGTTGGCATGGTAGCGGGCAGCCGGTTTTTGGTAGGCCTCTTTATTGGCCGCAGGCTCTGAGGCCAGATGCCAATGCAGCGCAGCAGGTTCGGTACCATCCAGTCCTTTGAACACTTTCTTGCGGCCGTTGGCGGCAACTTCGACAAAGGGAATGTCGTCTTTGTACAAAAAAGCCCCGCGGCGGCTGCTGTCATCGGCACGACGAAACAGCGCATTGACCGCCGCCACCATGGGTTCACTGGAGCGGAAGTTTGTCGCCAGATTGTAATGCCTTCCCTCGGTGGCTTGGCGGGCTTTTAAGTAGGTAAAAATATCGGCATTTCGAAAGCTGTAAATGGCTTGCTTAGGATCGCCGATTAAAAAGATTCCAGTCTCAGCATCATTGCGCTTTACCCGATAAATGGTATCGAAAATTTCATACTGCACCGGATCGGTGTCCTGAAACTCGTCCACCAGCGCCACCGGGTACTGTTCACGGATGCATTGCGCTAAAAACGGGCCATTGGGCCCCCGCAAGGCATCGCGCAGCCGGGTCAGCATGTCGTCGAAGCCCATGATGGCAGCTTGCTGTTTCAGCTCCTGAAAACGGGCATAAATATAGCCACTGGCATGTTGCAGCAAGGCCGAGTCGGCCTGTTTTGCGATGGTGTTGCTCCGCTCGACATCGGCGGCAAAATCCTGAAACACCACGGCACTGGCTGGCAGCTTGGTTTTGAATTTTTTGACTAGCTCATCGTACTGTAAGTATTTAGCATCTGAACTTTTTTCAATGGCAATGGCATCCGTACCTAGCCAGCGGATCAGCGACTGCGCGGCCGCTTTTCGACCTTTGTTGCCGCTGTCTGGTAATTGCAAAATGGCATCCAGCAGATCCGAAGCAGAGCGATAACGGGTTTTTAGCGGTTGTATCTCAGCTTCGCCTTTGGCGCGCGCTTGCTGACGCGTTGCTGCCAACGGCTGGTAATCCCGGCTTGCCAGCAACTCGCCTTCCGGCGCCCGGCCTATTTTTTTGACCAGCTGGTCCGGGGTTTCGACCAGAGCGATGATGTCGTTGACCAGCTCAGGCTCCAGCCGGTAGATAAAGCGACGAAAATAATCTTCGGCGGCAGCAAGTTTGAGGGCATCTTCGTCGGTGTTGACCTCTTGTTCAAACAAGCTGCCACTGGCAAAGGCATGCTCGGTCAGCATTTTCTGACACCAGCCATTGATGGTGTGCACTGCCGACTCGTCCATCGACTCGGCGGCCAGCTCTAAACGCCGGGCCAGCCGACTCAGCTCAGCATCGCTGCAGCCAGCTTGCAGGTAATCGGCTTTGAGGTTCTGCAAAAAGGCATCCCCGGCGCTCGCTTCATGATCCCGAAAGTAGCTCGCGGCTTCGCTTAACCGGGCTCGGATCCGATCCGAGAGCTCAGCGGTAGCGGCCCGGGTAAAGGTCATCACCAGAATGTCTTTTGGCAACAGCTCCCGGGGAAAACACAACTCAGGGCCGCCATGTTGCAGCACCAGGCGCAGATACAAGGCGGCAATGGTGTAGGTTTTTCCAGTGCCGGCACTGGCCTCAATCAAGCGGCTGCCGTGCAGCGGAAAGTCCAGCGGGTTGGTCAACAGATTGGCTGCCGTACTCATGGCGCACCTCCCTGGCTGTCATCCTGCTCAAGGGCTGGCAGCTCGCAGCACAGAGCCAGACCCTGTTCCAATCGAATCATCGGGGCGTATAGAGTTTGCACTGCGGCCACAAAGGCGCTGTCATTTGGCAACAGCGAAAAATCCGGCTCGACCCGGGCTGCGTAGGGGTAACTCTGAGCCAGTTCATCCTGGCCATCCAACGCATTGAGCAGTCGCTCTGTTGCCTCAACGCTTGCACCATCCGCGTCAAGGGCTGGCAGTTTTTTCCGGGCCAAGGTCAAGTTGCCATTTAACGCTTTCCAATAAGTGTCGAGCCAGCTGACCGCCAACTCACCCACCACAGCGAATGGGCACGACAACGACTGGGCATAAGCTGCCAGCAACTGTTCAAGCACAGCTTTCGCCTGATCTGAACTAACCGGAGGCAGACTGTGTACTTCGGCTTTATCCTTGTCTTTGCGGTACAGCGCCATGGTGGTCACAACCCCTAACTGCGGCTTTT
>SKGJ01000166.1 GCA_007117525.1 Alkalimonas sp. | reverse complement strand
TTGTTGTTGGCTTTCCCGATCCAGCTCTGCTTCGACTTCCAGGTAAAACCAGCCAGCTTTTGCAAAAGCCTGACACTTCACCGCATCTTTTGCCGTCATCAGCAAAGGCGTGGGCAAAGACTGCAATTCCTGCTCAGTAAAAGCATGATGGTCGGGAAAAAAGAAACGTTCTGCAATGCTATAGCCGGCTTGTTGCACTGTGATGGCAAAACGCTCCGGATTGCCAATGGCGGCCAGCAAATGGACAACCGACGCTGTTGGCAGCACAGTCTCATCCTGCGCATCATCCGCCAGCAAAGGCCGTACCGCCTGTACCTTCAGCGACATTTTACCTTGTGCCAACGGATGCGAGCCACTGTTGGCAATCACCAGGTCGGCGCTGTTCAAACGAGAAACGGGCTCGCGCAATGGGCCAGCCGGCAGCAAGAAGCCATTGCCAAGGCCGCGCTGGCCATCAATCAGCACCACCTCAAAAGAGCGTTGCAATCGGTAATGCTGCAAGCCATCGTCGCTAATGATCAGATCGCACCGCTCTGCTGCCAGCAGCGCCCGACCGGCCGCAAGACGATCCGGGCAAACCACCACAGGACAGCCCGATTGCCTGGCCAACAACAAGGGCTCATCCCCCACCTCGGCCGCGGTATGGTCCGGGCTCACCAAAACAGGGTCCGTTATCCGGGCACCATAACCCCGACTAATAATGCCAGGGCGATAGCCCTGCTGCTGCAGCCAACGGCACAGCCAAAGCGTAAAAGGCGTTTTACCCGTCCCGCCGACGCTGATATTCCCCACCACCAGAACCGGTACCGGCAGTGACTCGCTGCGCAACCAGCCCCGCTGGTAAGCGTAACGTCGAGCGGCCGCCACCACAGCGAACAGCCAGCTCAGAGGCAACAGCAGCCAACACCACCAGGATGATCGGTACCAGGCTTGCTCCAAACTCATGGCAGGCAACTCATGCTAAGCGACTCATTCCAAAAGCTCAGGCAGGTTTGCTGCCAAACTGCATTTTATACAGCTGGGCATAAGCGCCATCTTGCGCCAACAGGCTCTGGTGATCGCCTCGCTCAATGATCTGCCCCTGCTCCATCACCAAAATTTGATCAGCATTTTCAATGGTGGATAAACGGTGCGCAATCACAATGTTGGTCCGCCCTTTCAACAGCTCGTCCAGCGCGGCCTGAATTTTGCGCTCAGATTCGGTATCCAGAGCCGAGGTTGCCTCATCCAGAATCAAAATCGGTGCCTGGCGCAACAGTGCCCGTGCAATGGCGATGCGCTGGCGCTGGCCACCGCTCAGCGAGACACCATTTTCGCCAATCATGGTGTTTAAACCATCCTTCATCTGGCTGGCAAACTCCATCACATGGGCTTTTTCTGCCACTTCCAGCAAGCGGGCTTCAGGCACCGGCTCGGCCAAACCGTACTGAATGTTGTTGGCAATGCTGTCGTTAAACAGCGTCACATGCTGCGAAACGATGGCCATTTGCTGCCGTAACGAGCTGAGGGTGCAGCTTTTAATCGATATGTCATCCAGCGTAATACGACCTTTTTCAATTTCATAAAAACGTGGCAGCAAGCTGGAGATGGTGGTCTTGCCACTGCCCGAGCGCCCGACCAAGGCCAATGTCTGGCCAGGCTGAACCTCAAAGGTCACATCTTTAAGCACCTGCTTGTCTTCATGGCCCGGGTAGCTGAAGTCAACGTGATCAAAGCGAATGTGGCCATTGACCCGATGCAAGGTACGGCTGCCGGTGTCTTGCTCCGTAGTCTGATCTAGAATTTTAAAGATGCTCTTGGCTGCAGCCAAACCACGTTGAAAATCACCATTGACAGTAGTCAGTTGCTTTAAAGGCCGTAACAACATCACCATCGATGAAACGATCAGGGTAAACTTACCCGCCGTGAGACTCTCCAACATCGCCGGTTGACTGGCCAAAAAGATAACAAAAGCCAGTGCAAAAGAAGCAATCAACTGCACCACGCCGGTACTCATCGCCTTGGCAGACTCCAGTTTGATATCCTGTTGCCGGGTGACGTTATTCACCTTGGCAAAACGCTCTTTCTCAATTTGCTGGCCCCCAAAAGAGAGGATGACCTTATGGCCGTTGAGCATTTGCTCCGAACAGGTGGTCACCTGGCCCATCGCCGTCTGGATATGATTGCTGATTTTACGAAAGCGTTTCGAGACAAAGCCCACGATGATGGCAATCACAGGTGCTATCAACAAAAAGATCAGAGACAACTGCCAGCTGTGCCAGAACATCAACGCAATCAAACCGGTGACAAAAGCGCCCTCGCGGATCAACACAATCAAGGCTTTCGAGGTGGCTTGCTTTAGTTGCTCAGTGTCGTACGTAATTTTGGAGATCAGATCCCCGGTGGAGTGCTTGTCATGGTAGGACACCGGCAAACGCATCAGGTGCTCAAAAAGTTGTTGTCGCATGTCTTTGACAATGTTGGCACCGACCCAACTTAAGCAATAGGTCGCCATAAAATGAGAAGCGCCGCGAAATACAAACATAGCGACAATAAAGAGCGGTGCGTATTTCAAAAAATCCAGATCTTTGCCTTCAATCCCCTCATCAATAAACGGCTGCAACATCGAAATAAAGCCCACATCCACCAGGGCGTAACCCACCATGCCCAGCAGCGCAAACACAAAACCGATTCGGTAAGGCTTTAAGTAACCCAGCAAACGCCTGGAGGTTTTATTGGAAACATCACTGATATGCAAATTTCTAGTCCTGTAGTCTAGTTCTGTTTATTCTAGCGCCTAACCGCAGCGGGCACAGCCTTTGGCTGTACAGAATCCAGCCAATACGGCAGCCGGCGAGCGCGTTTGCTATATATTTGCACAGAATCAGGGGCCATGGCTATCTGAATCGTGCCCTGCTCTGCTGTGCTAAGATACGGGATCTGCAGCGCTTTCAATTGTGGAGGCGCGCTCATCACGTCTCCCCGGTTGCTCTGAACACTGATCACAGACAGCGGCTGAAGCTGCAACAAGGTATCCAACCGCATCGAGTTGGCGCTTCGGGTTGAGGTCAGCACCAGGTCGGCCCGCAGATCTGGGTAGTGCTGCAGCAGCGACCGCTCAGCACCAGCATCCAGTGCCGCCTTCACCAAAATACGCCAGCCTGCGGCCTTGAACCAAATAACACAAGGCGCAGCACCTCTGTCTTGCTCTGGCAACGCCAATACCACGAATCGGGCCGATAGCAGCTCCAGTGGAAACTGCTGACAACCCAGGCTTGGATGCGCTGTTGCAACATCGGTGATCAGCTGCACTTTAGGGTATTGCTGGCGTATCAAAGGCCAGTGCCCGAGCGCATCCGCGCTGTCCTCGGTCAGCAGCAGAGCATGCAACTGCCGAATGCCTTGCTGCTGCAAATAAGGCAAGACCTGCTCAGCTGTTGCGCTGCGGCTGCCTCTGGCATAGCCCGCATCAATCAAGAGCCCATCCCGGCCTTGCTGCAGCAAAATAGCACGGCCTGGCCCAACATCGAGCAGATGCAAGCGCCAACCCGAGGCTGGCGTAGCGGCCGCCAGCAACGGCAATGCTGTTAACACCGCCAATGCCACCATCAATCGATGTGGAACCAGCCACACCAGCATCAAACTGACGGCTGGCAGCAGCAATAACCACCAGGGCAGCTCCGGCAGACGCCACCAGGCCCAAGCGCTCTCTGCCGCCAGCTGCAGCCAGGCCAATAAAGGCCAGAACATGCGATCGACCCAGGGCCACAACAGCAGAGCCCAATCGGGTACTAGCCACTGCACAACAGCCGTTAGCAACAAAGCCGGTATTGCCAGCAAAGCGGCCCAAGGGACAAACAGCAGGTTGGAGAGCAAAGCCAGCCAGGAACAGCCACCAAAAAACAACAAGGTGAATGGCACCATGGCCAGGGTAATAAAGGCATGAAAACCCAGGAACTGCCAAAGACGTGCCTTGATGTCAACACCCGGCGGCGGGCAGCGCCACAGGTAAAGGAAAATAAGCGCCACTGCCCCAACCGACAACCAAAAGCCCACCGCCAATGCCCAGAGTGGTTGCAGCAACAACAACACCGACACCAGCAATAGCCAGAAACGGTGGTAACTGAAGCGCTGCCAATGCCAGCTGCACAGCACCAATAAAGCCAGGCCAATTAAGGCCCGCACCGTTGGAATGGCAAAACCGGCCAGAGCGGCGTACAGCAGCGCCACCCCAAAAGCCAGCAATAAACGCAGGCGCAATTGCCAAACAGCAGAAGCCCCCAGCAGGCGCAGTGGCAACAACAAAGTGCAGCACCAGCCAAACACCAGGCCAATGTGCAAACCAGAAATCGCCAGCAAATGCCCGAGCGCAGAATGCCGAAGCCCCTGCCACTGCTCCGCTGAAAACTGACGCTCTCC
>SKGJ01000067.1 GCA_007117525.1 Alkalimonas sp. | reverse complement strand
TGGCCTGCATAACGGCATTGATGCGTGGCATCAGGGTGTTGATTAGCTTTAACTGGGCAGCGTCGGTCAGATCTTTACGCTGAATCAGCACCGCCTTGCTGCGGTAAATGACTTCGACTTCCTTCAGGCCGTTGGCCTCCAGGGTTGCGCCGGTTGAAACCAAGTCACAGATGGCATCGGCCAGGCCGGCCCGGGGCGCTACTTCGACCGACCCTTTTAAGGTGACGATGCGGGCTTGCACTCCTTGCTGCTTCAAGTAGCGATTCAGTAGTCGCGGGTAGGTGGTAGCAATGGTTTTGCCGTTCAGGCTGGCCGGGCCATCGTAGGCCGACTCTTGCTGCACGGCGATGGATAAGCGGCAGCCGCCGAAATTGAGCCGGCTAAGCACGGCATAATCGCAGGGCTCGTTATCCAGCTGGCGCTGCAACGACTCTTCTTCCAGCACGTTTTCACCGACAATGCCCAGATCGCAGACACCATCCATCACCAGGCCAGGGATGTCGTCGTCGCGAACCCGCAGGATATCAATTGCCATATTTTCAACATGGGCAATCAACCGCTGTTCACGTAAATTAATTTTCAGCCCACAGCTGCCAAGCAGTGCCTGGGATTCCTGCGACAGGCGACCGGATTTTTGCATCGCAATGCGCAGGCGGTTGGAATTCTGGTTAAACGTCATGTTGGTACTCCGAAATCAATAAGAAAAAACCCCGGGCTCTCCCGGGGTTTCTGCAAGCTGCCACCGGAGGAACCAAACATCAGCCCTCCGACAAAGCCGGATGGCTTAGTAATGATGATGGTGGTGGTGAATGAGATTCAGGCTCATCGCTTGCTCTTTGTTGTTTGTTTGTTGTTATACAACTTATCCTTTTTGCTCCCAGCTGACAAGTGTTTTCAATCAAAAAACAGCAGTTTCGTATTTCTATTAAGTTTATGTTATTATTGGCTATTATTTGTTTTTCGTCGTTTTGACTTAAAACCTTCATCCAATATTTAAGCTAGATAATGTATTATTTTGTCGATATTTTACACTTGTTGTATAGTCATTTCGGTTGTGTTCTGAAACCTGCATGTTGTTCTGGTGTCAAATCTACTAGCTTAATGTAAAAGCTTACTTAATTTTTTTTGCTGGCAGCCGATAACAAGCTAAGCTTGTAACGACTTAATCATGGAGGCGGGCAATGGATGTCATTATTCCATTTTTGCAGCGCACCCCGGGTACGCCTGTTGAGCAGGAGCCCAGGGTAGTTCCGCCTGTGTTCAAAGAAGCGCGGTTAACTCCACTGAAAAAGGAACGTGATCAGCGTGATGATCACTATGGCGGGAAAAAACGCCAGGCCGGCAGCCTGCCCGAAGCGCCGGAAACCACACCGGAAGAGCAACAAACCGTCGACGAGGACGGCCATGTCGATATCTATATCTGAGCCTTTTCTGCTACCATAGCGCCACAAAATTATCGTTACCTTGGTTAAGGCAAACATGGCATCCATTCGCGCAGAGGTGGCAGCAGCATTTCGTCCAGCAGGGCCTTTAGCCCGCCAGATCCCAGGCTTTCGCGCCCGCGATGCCCAGTTGCAGCTGGCCGATCGCATCGCCCATGCCATTGAAAAGCAAAGTGTGCTGCTGGCCGAAGCCGGTACCGGTACCGGCAAAACCTTCGCCTATCTGGTACCGGCGCTGTTATCCGGCCAGAAAGTGCTGATATCGACCGGGACCAAGAATCTGCAGGAACAACTGTTTCACCGCGATTTACCCAGCATGACCGCCGCTTTGGCCAGCCCTTTGCAGTTGGCATTGCTAAAAGGCCGCTCCAATTATCTGTGCCTGTACCGGCTGGAGCAGCATGTGTCCCATGTGCCGGTAGCCGAGCCGCAGTTGATGCAGGATTTAAGTTTAATCAACAAGTGGGCAGCCGAAACCCAAACCGGCGATATCGGTGAGCTGACCTACATTGCTGAAGACTCCAAAGCCTTGCCCTATGTCACCAGCACCACCGACAATTGCCTCGGTAAAGACTGCCCGGTATACGAAGACTGCCATTTACTGAAAGCTCGGAAAAAGGCCCAGGCGGCCGATATGGTGGTGGTGAATCACCATTTGTTTTTTGCTGACTTGGCGATTAAAGACACCGGCTTTGGTGAGCTGCTACCGCAAATGGATGTGTTTGTATTCGATGAAGCGCATCAATTGCCGGATTTGGCCTGCGATTACTTTGGCGAGCACGTTTCCAGCCGGCAGTTGCTGGAGCTGTGCCGTGACCTGGATCTGGCCTGCAAAACCGAACTGCGCGATCATCCTCAGCTGCGAAAAATCACCGACAAGGTCGCGCAGCAAGTAAAAGACTGGCGCTTGCAGTTCCCGGTAGAGCCCGAACGGGGCAATTGGCGTGAACGCAGCCAGCAACCGCAGATGCAAAGCATGATGCAGCGTTTAACCGAGAGTATGGAGTTGCTGTATCAGGTACTGAAGGAAAGCCTGGGGCGTAGTGACGCCGTCGATCACTGCTTTGAGCGGCTGGCGCAAAACCGCAATCGCTTGCAAAAACTGAACGACACCAGCAAGCCGGATGTCAGTCTTTGGTACGACACCAGCCGGATGCATCTGACCTTGCACCTGACGCCGCTAAGCATCGCGGAAAAATTTCGCGAGGTGGTGTTTGCCGGCCAAAAAAGCTGGGTCTTTACCTCGGCAACGCTTTCGGTCGATGGCGGTTTTGCCCATTATCAGCAGCAAATGGGGCTGGAGCAGGCCGATACCCTGCTGCTGGACAGTCCCTTTGATTACCAGCAGCAGGCACTGCTTTGTGTGCCGCGCTATTTGCCGGAGCCGCATCAGCATCAGGCGATGCAGCAAGCCTTACTGAACACCGCCATACCGCTGATTGAGGCCAATCAGGGCTGCTGCTTTATGCTCTTTACCAGTCACCGCATGCTGAAGTGGATGGCCGAGGTACTGCCAGAGCAGATTCGCCAGCCGGTGCTGGTGCAGGGCCAAACCAGCAAGCGAGTGCTGCTGGATAAGTTTGTGCAGCTGGACGATGCGGTGCTGCTTGGTACCAGCAGCTTCTGGGAAGGGGTGGATGTGCGTGGCGATGCGCTGAGTCTGGTGATTATCGACAAACTGCCCTTTGCCAGTCCGGACGATCCTTTGTTGCAGGCCCGGATGGAAGCCAGCAGCAAGCAGGGCGTGGATCCCTTTGCTGCCGTGCAACTGCCGCAGGCGGTGATCAGCCTAAAGCAAGGCGTAGGGCGTTTGATCCGTGATGTGACCGATCGCGGTGTGCTGGTGATTTGCGACAACCGGCTGGTGACCCGGCCTTACGGTGAGGTGTTTTTAAAAAGCCTGCCACCGATGCGCCGAACGCGCGATCTTACGACGGCACTTGGCTTTATTGCCGACAAAGAGAATTCGTAATCCTTGGCACTTTACAGCCAGCCAAGGTAAAATCCGCTGTCTTTTTGGCTGTGACCCCTGGAGTATGGCGTGAAATTACTGGCCCTGGATACCTCAACCGAAGCGTGCTCTGTGGCTCTGCTAAATGGTAATGAGCTGCTTACGCTGGATGAAGTCTGCCCGCAGCAGCACAGCAAGCGGGTGCTGCCAATGGTACAGCAACTACTGGCCGATAGCGGTTTAAGCTTAGCTCAGCTCGATGGCCTGGTGTTTGGCAAAGGCCCAGGCAGCTTTACCGGTGTGCGGATTGGCGTTGGGGTGGCGCAAGGGCTGGCCTTTGGTGCCGACTTACCGGTCTATGGTGTTTCGACCCTGGCTGCCATGGCGCAGGCTGCTTACCGGAAGTTACAGGCCAGCCAGGTGCTGGCAGCCATTGATGCCCGTATGGCCGAAATCTATTTTGGCCACTATCAGCTGGATGCCAATGGCCTGATGCAGCTGCAAGGCCAGGAGCAAGCGGTTAAACCGGACCAATTGGCCCCGCTTGATTCTGGTAAGGATTTTACCGCGGTGGGCACTGGTTGGCAGACTTATGCTGAAGTACTGCAGCAATGGCAGTCAGCAAAATGCAGCGATATTTTGTACCCTTCAGCACAGGATATGTTGCCAAAGGCCAGACAGGCGTGGGATGCCGGTCACTTTGTTGCCGCCGAGCAGGCTAAGCCGAGCTATGTGCGGGATACTGTTAGCTGGCAAAAGCTGCCAGGGCGCTAGTTGGCTCTTTCTGGTTACTTGGCACTGCCGCCGACACTGGTTATACTTCAGACAATTATTCATGGTTGAGCCACTGCCTTGAGTTTAAATCTGGAGAACAATCTTGCTGCCACAGGCGTTGCCGGGATCTTTCGGGATACCACGCCACGGCCTGCTCGGCCGCAACAGCCAGCTGTTAACTCGGAACTACCGCAAGGGCAGGGCATCCGCCGCTCTGAAAAAGCACTGGATG